>NZ_JBYOJS010000003.1:199495-436892 GCF_057798895.1 Cupriavidus sp. 22TCCZM04-2 | reverse complement strand
CTTGGCGTCAACGGCTTCATCGGCCACCACCTGACGCGCCGCATCCTGGAAACCACGTCGTGGGAGGTCTACGGCATGGACATGTCGTCCGACCGCCTGGGCGACCTGGTCAACCATCCGCGCATGCACTTCTTCGAGGGTGACATCACCATCAACAAGGAGTGGATCGAGTACAACATCCGCAAGTGCGACGTGATCCTGCCGCTGGTGGCCATCGCCACGCCGGCCACCTACGTGCGCAACCCGCTGCGCGTGTTCGAGCTCGACTTCGAAGCCAACCTGCCGATCGTGCGCAGCGCCGTCAAGTACGGCAAGCACCTGGTGTTCCCGTCGACCTCCGAGGTCTACGGCATGTGCGCGGACGAGGAGTTCGATCCGGAAGCCTCGCCGCTGATCTACGGCCCGATCAACAAGCCGCGCTGGATCTACGCCTGCTCCAAGCAGCTGATGGACCGCGTCATCCACGCCTATGGCATGGAGCAGGGCCTGAACTACACGCTGTTCCGCCCGTTCAACTGGATCGGCGCCGGGCTCGATTCGATCTTCGAATCGAAGGAAGGCTCCTCGCGCGTGGTCACGCAGTTCCTGGGCCATATCGTGCGCGGCGAGCCGATCAAGCTCGTTGACGGCGGTGCGCAGCAGCGCGCGTTTGCCGATATCTCCGACGGTATTTCGGCGCTGATGCACATCATCGAGAACAAGGACGGCGTCGCCAGCGGCAAGATCTTCAACATCGGCAATCCGTCCAACATCCACTCGGTGCGCGAGCTGGCCGAGATGATGCTGAAGATGGCCGCCGACTACCCCGAGTACGCCGAAGAGGCGCGCAAGACGCAGATCGTCGAGACCTCGTCGGGTGACTTCTACGGCAAGGGCTACCAGGACGTGCAGCACCGCGTGCCGAAGATCGACAACACCATGCAGGAACTGGGCTGGAAGCCCGAGGTGACGATGGAGCAGGCGCTGCGCCGGATCTTCGAAGCGTACCGCGACAAGGTGGTGGAAGCGCGCACCCTCGTCAGCGACTAAGCCATACGCGGCGCTTCCGCATCGGCGCGGTCAAAGCCCGCCTTGCGGGCCAGCACAATGGCCTGCGACCGGTTTTCCACTTCCAGTTTGGAAAAGATGCTGGTGATGTGGTTGCGCACGGTCTTCTCGCTGAGGTCGAGGCGAGCGGCAATCTGGGCGTTGTCCCGCCCCTGCGCAATCAGCTCGACGATATCGCGCTCGCGGCGCGTCAGCGCCAGGAACGCCGGGTCGGCCACCGCGACCGGGGCCGGCAGGAAGTTGTGGATCTCGTCGAGCCAGCGCTGCCACTCGCGTTCGGTTTCGAGCAGAAGGTGATTGCCGCTTTCCAGCGGCACGAAACGTGCGCCGGGAATCTCGCTGGCGATCAGGCGCCCCTCGTCGAACGGCACGCGCGCATCGCGCACCGCATGCAGCACCAGCGTCGGGCAGGAAACCCGCGGCAGCAGCGCGACCACGTCGATCTCGTTGAACACCCGCATGAAGCGCGCCGCGTTAACCGGCGAGGTCGAGACCCTTTCCAGTTCATTGAACCACCGGTGCTGCTCGGCCGTGCCGCCGGGAATGAACTGCGTCGTGAAGAACTGGCGGAACGCGGGGTTCTCCTGGCCCCAGCCAAGTTCGGCAAGCTTGTTCATCAGCTCGGCTTCGTCGCGCAGGTGCGGATTCAGGTGCAGATCGCGCTTGAGCCGCCCGCGCGCGTAGCCCCCGTGCAGGATCAGGTGGCTGACCCGCTCCGGGTGCGCCACCGCGTACGCCACGGCAATCGATGCGCCCTGCGAGATACCCAGCAGCGGAAAATGGTCCACCCCTGTGGCATCGACGATCGTTTCCAGGTCGCGCAGCCACGCGTCGAACGACAGGTCTTCGACCTCGCGATCGGACAGCCCGCAGCCGCGTTCGTCATAGCGGATCAGCGTGTGGTCGCTGGACAGTGCCGTCAGCAGATGGCTCCACACCGGGCTGCCGACATCGAACTCGAGATGGCTCATCCAGTTCGCCGCCTTGACCAGCGGCGGGCCGCTGCCGGTGATGGCATACGCCAGCCGCACGCCTTCGCGGCTGGTGCACAGGCGGATCTGCTGCTTGAACATCGGCATTTCGGCTCAGGCCGCACAGGTTGCCGGCGCGGGCAGCAAACGGCCCACGCAATTGGCGCGCGACGTGACCTACCTAGAGTAGCAAAGGAATCCGCTTGCGAGACGGCAAAGCGCTGCCACACCCGGTGAAAACCGGGCCCGGCGCGCTCGGCCTCAGGCCTGCGCCGGCGCGGGCGTGTGGCGGTCATGGCGCACACGCCGCGCTGCGCAAGGTCAGCGGGCGAGCATCGGGAAGGTTGCCCTGGGATGGCGAGCGTGACTACGCGTGCTGGACCTCCCGTATCAGGCAGGCGCCGCCACGGTCTTCTCCCTGCTGCGCGCGAGCGCCATCGGTGAACGGATCGTAGCGGCCGCCCTGCCGGCTGCCGTCGGTGTAAGCATCAGGCTTGCCCATGCGCATCGCGCCCTGGTCAGCGCCCAAGCCATCGACCGCGCACACGGACATGCCCTGACGAGCGATGACGGCCTGCGCTTCGGTTCGCGCTTCGGTTCGCGCTTCGATTCCCGTATCGGCCAGTGCTGCGCCGCGGGCGCCATCGGTGAAAGGATCGCGCGGGCCGTGATGGCCCGGCGCGGCAGCAGCCCGTGGGGCTTCGCCACGCACGTCGGCGTGGGCCATGCTGCAAAGCCCGGCGGCGAGTGCGGCGGCAAGCATGGTCTTGGCAAGGTACATACGCATGGATGACTCCAGACAGGGCCCGCCGGACCGTCTCGCACGGCACCGGGGTACGGCATGGCCTTGTACAGGCGATCTCGCTCGATGAGCACCTTCAGAACGGGCCGCACGGTGATCGCCTTTGCCGTGCCTGGCCAAGGTCGGCGCGCGTTTGCCGCCATCCCATCGTGGCGGCGCCGGCGTACCGGACTGCCGTGTCGTGTCAACTTTGCAGGCAGGCCGCATGGCTGCAGCGGCGCCGGACAAGCAGAAGAAGGCATTGTCGGCCGCCCGCCAGGCGCACACATGAGGCGCTTGTCCCAACTCGGGCCCGACTGCGTTTGCCGGCCGCGGGCATGGCGGGACCCATGCCCCGGATCCCCTCCGCCACGGCCATGCGCATGGCGGAGATATCCCATCGCGTCAACGGTCGCGGCGCATGCGGACCGCACCGGTCATCACTGGTCTCGCGCTGCGCGCTCAACGGGGTGGCAAGTGAGGCCAAGCCGTCGAACCGGGACCGATGTCCCGCCAGCGGCCGTCAAAGCTGCCGCGTCAGGCCACCCGATCGGGACGTGCGCCTCATGCCGTGACGGCCCGATGCGTGAATGATTCGCTCACCGTCAATCGCGACGGCGCTATCCCGACAGGAGTTGCCATGCAAGACCTCGCCCCGACCACCGACACGCAGCGCTATGCCCGCTGCATCGCCGCATCCCGCCGCATTCGCTGGGACATCGACCGCGACGTGATCCGCGACCGCAGTTTCGACCTGAACCACAAGTTCCTGCCGGACGGCCTGTCGCTGATCGACGAGCTCACCTTCCTGACGCCGGACGAACAACGCTTCCTGAGCCAGGTGCAGGGCCGCACGTACGCCAATATGTTCGGGCTGGTCGAGCGTTTCGTCAGCGCGAAGATCCTGGAGCTGACGCAGAACCACCGCCTGGGCGACCAGACCGCGCTGGAAGCGCTGATCCGCTTCACCGACGAAGAGCTGAAGCACCAGGAACTGTTCCGCCGCATCGAGCGCCTGGTGGCGGTGCACATGCCCGCCGGCTACCACTTCGATGCCGCGCCGAACGACGTCGCCGCCTTCGTACTCGGCAAGCGGACCTGGGCCGTGCTCGCGATGACGTGCCAGCTCGAGCTGTTCTCGCAGGCGCACTACCGTGCCAGCATCGGCATGGCACCGGACCTGTCCGAGCTGTACAAGGATGTGTTCTTGTTCCACTGGCGCGAGGAGTCGCAGCACGCCATCCTCGACGAACTGGAGTGGAAGCGTGAAGACCTGCGCATCTCCGCCGCCGAGCGCGATGCCGCCGTGGACGACATGATCGCGCTGGTCGCCGGCATGGACGAGATCCTGCAAGCCCAGGCCAGTGCCGATGCGGACTACTTCCTGCGCGTGACCGGCAAGCCCGAGGATTCACCCCAGGCCACGCAAGTCCGCGAGCTGCTGCTCAAGGCCTATCGCTGGACCTATATCGTCACCGGCGTGCTGGAACCACGCTTCAACAAGCTGTTGGGCGACATGATCAATCCGGCGCAGGCCGCGCGCATCGAAGCGGCCATGGCCCCCTTGATGTATGCGATGCCCGCCGCCGGCCAGCCATCACCGGCCATGGCGGCCTGACGCCGCTGAAAAGACAAAGCCCCCGCAGGCCTTGCGCCTGCGGGGGCCTTGTTCTGCCGCTTCCCGGATCAGATCTCGACCTTCGTGCCGAGCTCGACCACGCGGTTGGCGGGAATCTGGAAGAAATCCGACGGCTTCGCGCCGTTCTGATGCATCCACGCGAACAAGCTCTCGCGCCACATCGACATGCCCGGCAGCTTGGAAGGAATGACCGACTCGCGCGCGATGAAGAACGAAGTCTCCATCAGTTCGAACTGCATGCCGAGCTTGCGCTGCGCCAGGTCCAGCACCTTGTGCACGTCCGGAGTTTCCTTGAAGCCGTAGTCCGACTTCAGGATGAAGACGCCACCGCCAAGGTCCTTGCAGCTGAGGCGATGCTCGTCATCGACATACGGAATGTCGCGCGTCACAAAGCTGAGAAAGACCACGCGTTCATGCAGCACGCGGTTGTGCTTGAGATTGTGCAGCAGCGACACCGGCACCGACTCGGTATTGCCGGTCAGGAACACGGCCGTGCCTTCGACGCGGTGCGGCGGGTGCGCCAGCAGGCCGGCAATGAACGGCTCCAGCGGGATGCCGTCTTCGAGGCTGCGTGCGCGCAACAGCTTGCGGCCGCTGTACCAGGTCATCAGCAGGAAGAATGCGGTACCGCCCATCAGCAGCGGGAACCAGCCGCCTTCCGCGATCTTCAGCAGGTTGGCCGCGAAGAACGCCAGGTCCACCATCAGGAACGACAGGCCGATCAGGGTCACCAGCACCGGGTTCCACTTCCAGACATTGCGCATCACCACGGCGGCCAGGAAGGTGGTGATCACCATGGTCGTGGTGACCGCAATGCCATAAGCAGCGGCCAGGTTATCCGACTTCTTGAAGGCCATCACGACCGCCACCACGAGCACCAGCAGGATCCAGTTGATGACCGGCAGGTAGATCTGACCGATTTCCGCCTCCGATGTGTAGCGGATCCGCATGCGAGGCACGAAGCCCAGCTGGATGGCCTGGCTGGTCAGCGAGAACGCGCCGGAAATGACCGCCTGCGAGGCAATCACCGTGGCGCAGGTCGCCAGCAGCACCATGGGCAGTTGCAGCGCGCCAGGCACCATCAGGTAGAACGGATTGGCCACGGCTTCCGGATGGTTCAGCAGCATCGCCCCCTGGCCAAAGTAGTTCAGCATCAGGCACGGCATCACCAGCACGAACCACCCATAGCGGATCGGGCGCGCGCCAAAATGCCCCATGTCCGCGTACAGCGCCTCGGCACCGGTCAGCACCAGGAACACAGAGCCCAGCACGACAAAGGCCTGCAGCGAATGCTCCATCAGGAACTTGATGCCATGGTGCGGGCTGATGGCCATCAGGATGCCCGGCGCCTGCAGCAGGTGCAGCAGGCCCAGCGCGCCCAGTGCGATGAACCAGACGAGCATGATCGGCCCGAACAGTTTGCCGACGGCATGCGTGCCACTGCGCTGAATGAAGAACAGCGCGCCCAGGATGACCAGCGTGATGGGAATGACAAAGTGGGAAAGACCCGGGGCGGCAATCTCGAGCCCCTCCACCGCGGACAACACCGAGATGGCCGGCGTGATGACTGCGTCGCCGTAGAACATGCAGGCGCCGAAGATGCCCAGCATCATCAGCACCTTGGCCATGCGCGAGCGTGGTGTCGCGGTGCGCAGCGCCAGCGCCATCAGGGCCAGCACGCCGCCCTCGCCATTGTTGTCCGCCCGCATCACGAACAGGACATATTTGAGCGACACCACGATGATCATGGCCCAGAACAACATCGAAATGATGCCGAGCACCGCCTCCGGGCTGAAGGGAATGCCGTGTTCCTGGCTGAAGCACTCCTTGAGCGCGTACAGCGGGCTGGTCCCGATATCGCCGAACACGACGCCGATTGCGCCGATCACGAGAGCGCGCGTGCTCGGGCTCTCGACAAAGTAGTGGCTGGTGGTTGCGGATTGGGTGGTCATGAATTCTGGTCTCGACGACCGGATCGCGGGCGGTAGAGGGCTCTACCCGGAATCCGGCCCGACACAGCAGCCGTGAATCGGCCGCCTCCCTCTTCAGTTGTTCTATTGCGTTGCACAAACGGCCGCAATTCTAGAGGAACTGTGGCCCGCCGGCCACTGACGATGCCCCGGATACCGCTGGCGGAACGCATCAAGCATGGGTGGGAAGTGGTGGATGGTCAAGTCCCGCGCCAAATAGCACTGGACGTACCGGTGCTGGGACGACGTTGCCAAGTCGCCACAAAATGAGATGTTTAGGCTACTTTTCGTATGAGATGTCTTTACACGCCGAGGTAGCGGTCGAGCGCCTCATGCTTGTCCGCGAGGTCTGCGGCGGGGCCGGTCAGGACGACACGCCCCTTCTCCAGCACGACCACGCGGTCCGCATGGGCGAGTACGGAACGGAAGTTGCGATCCACCACGACTGAGGCGATGCCCGTGGCACGCACGGTGGCAATGACCTCCCAGATCTCGCGCACGATGCGCGGCGCCAGCCCTTCCGTAGCTTCGTCCAGCACCAGGCAGTCGGGATTGGTCATCAGTGCGCGGCCGATCGACAGCATCTGCTGCTCGCCGCCTGAGAGTTGCTGCCCGCCATGGTCCAGGCGCTCCTTGAGCCGCGGAAACAGGTCGAGCACGCGCGCCTCGTCCCAGTCGTGGCGGCCGTTGCAGCCTTTGCGCGCGGCCATGACCAGGTTCTCGCGCACTGACAGATTCGGAAACACGCCGCGCCCTTCGGGCACGTAGGCCACCCCCAGGCGCGCCACCTCGTAGGGCTGGGCGCGCGAGACTTCGCGCCCGGCCACGTGGATGTTGCCGGTGCGCTGTCGCACATGGCCCAGCAGTGTGCGCAGCAGCGTACTCTTGCCCATGCCATTGCGGCCGAGCAAGCCCACGGTCTCGCCGATGCCGACACGAAAATCCACGTCGCGCAGGATATGGCTGGAGCCGTACCAGGCGTTGATGCCGCTGGCTTCGATCATGGCAGCGCTCATGCCGGCACCTCGCTGTCTTCCGCCTCGCCCAGGTAGGCAAGCTGGACGTCCCGGTTGGCGCGGATGGCATCGGGCGTGCCGCTGGCGATGACCGTGCCGTTGACCATCACGGTGATGCGGTCGGCCACCGAGAACACGGCGTCCATATCGTGTTCGACCAGCAGGATCGCGTGACCTTCGCGCAGGCCGCGCAGCAGCGCCAGCATGCGGGACGACTCCTCGGCGCCCATGCCTGCCAGCGGCTCGTCCAGCAACAGGGCCACGGGCTGCGTAGCCAGGCACATCGCCACTTCAAGCTGGCGCTTCTGGCCGTGCGCCAGTTCGCTGGCCAGCCGTCCGGCATGCGCGGCTAGCCCGGCGCGCTCCATGGCCTCGTCCGCAAGCGCCCCGCTCATGCGGCAGTCGCCCGCGCTCTCCCAAAGCCGCCATGCGCGCTGCGCGCGCGACTGCGCCGCCAGCCGGCAGTTCTCGCGCACGGTCAACGGCAGGAAGATGTTGTTGCGCTGGTAGCTGCGGCCAATGCCATGGCGGGCCAGCCGCGGCTGGGACCAGCCCGTCACGTCCCGGCCCTGCAGGTGGAGTTGCCCTGCCGAAGGCGGCAGTTCGCCGGACAGCATGTTGATCAGGGTGGATTTGCCCGCGCCGTTCGTCCCGATCACCGCATGGATCTCGTGCAGCGCCAGCGAGAGATCCACGCCGGCCACAGCGGTCAGGCCGCCGAAACGGCGCGTCAGGCCCGTGGCCTGCAATACCGGTACCGGTGTGCTCATGCGGCCTCCGTGTTGCGAGGGCTGCGGCGCTCGCCTGCCGCCTCCTGCGCCGTGTCATCGTCATCGCCCACGGTCCCGCCATGGCGCGCGCCTGGGGCGCGCATCTTCAGGCGCAGCATCGACGGCAGGCTCACCAGCCCGCGCGGCAGCAGCGCCACCGCGACGATGATGAAACCGCCCATCAGCAGCTGCCAGTGCTTGGTCATGGTGCTGAACCACTCGGCCACCAGCACGAAGGAGAAGGCCCCGAGCACCGCGCCGGCCAGGCTGCCCACGCCGCCCAGGATGACCATCAGCATGGCGTTGCCCGACTGGTGCCAAGAAGCGATTTCCGGGTTGACGAAGCCGAACTGCACTGCATACAGGAAGCCCGCCAGGCCCGCCAGCATGCCGCCCGCGACGAACGCGCCGAGCTGGTAGCGGTACGTGGCATAGCCTGCGGCGCGCATGCGCTGCTCGTTATGGCGGATGCCCACCAGCGCGTGGCCAAAGCGCGAACGCAGCAGCAGTGCCAGCACGAACACGGTCACGCCCATGGCGCCCCAGACCATCCAGTAGAAATGACTGGGGTCGTTGACCGTCATCTGCCGCAAGCCCGGCACCGGGAATTCCGGGCGGAAGTAAATATACGTGCCGTCGCTGCCGCCGGCGATCTTGGTGTCGTGGAAGACGAAATACACCATCTGCGCGAACGCCAGCGTCACCATGATGAAGTACACCCCGCGCGTGCGCAGCACCAGCATGCCGACCAGCATGGCCAGCGCCGCCGCCGCGCCCAGCGCGCCGGCCAGCAGCAGCCAGCCGTTGCCCGGTCCCGATTCAGGCGCCAGCATGGCCGTGGCATAAGCCGCCGCCGCGAAGTAGGCGGCGTGGCCCAGGCTCACCAGGCCGGTATAGCCGATCAGCAACTGCAGCGAGAGCGCGAAGATGGCCATGATCATGACCTTGCTGAGCAGCTCGATATAGAACTTGTTGCTGTCGGCAGTCAGCAGCAGCGGCAGGCTGGCCAGCACCGCGAATGCCACCAGCCACGCTAAAGCGACGCGCGCATTGCCATGCGATGGCGCCGGGGAAAGCTTGGTATCCATATCAACCCGCCTTGAACAGGCCTTGCGGCTTCCACAACAGGATCACCGCCATCAGAAGGTAGATCAGTACGCCTGCTGCATCCTGCCAGAACACCTTGCCGAAGGTATCGACGAAGCCCAGCAGCAGCGAGGCCACCAGCGCACCCTTCACCGAACCGATGCCGCCGATCACCACCACCACGAAGCAGACTATCAGCACCTGTGCGCCCATGCCCGGGTACACGGACGACACCGGCGCGGCAATCATGCCCGCCAGCACCGCCAGCGCCACGCCAAGCGCGAACACCACGCGGTACAGCACGGTCACGTTGATGCCGAGGGACTGCACCATTTCACGGTTGGTGGCGCCGGCGCGGATCATCATGCCGAGGCGCGTGCGCCGGATCACGTAGTACATGGCCGCCGCCACCAACAGGCAGACGGCCGAGATGCACAGGCGGTAGATCGGATACGTCATGTCGTTGCCGATCGGCAACGAGCCGTCGAGCAGCGCGGGTACCGGCACGCCATGCACATCGTCGCCGACCAGGATGCTGCGCAGTTCCTCGAACACCAGGATCAGGCCATAGGTCATCAGCACCTGCTGCAGGTGGTCGCGCTCATAAAGGAAGCTGAAGAACACCCATTCGAGCACGTAGCCGAAGGCCACGGCCAGTACGATGCCGAGCGGCACGGCGATCAGCAGGTTGCCCGTGAGGCTGGCCAGCGCGAACGCCAGGTAGGCGCCGAGCATGTAGAAGCTGCCGTGCGCCAGGTTGATGACGCCCATGATGCCGAAGATCAGCGTCAGGCCGCTTGCCACCAGGAACAGCAGCAGCCCGTACTGCACGCTGTTCAGGCACTGGATCAGGAAAGAGACGATGTCCATGCTGCGTAGGGAAGATGCCCGGCGCGCGGCAAGCCGCGCACCGAAGCATCAAGCCGGTCGAAAGGTGGGAATCAGAGTCGGCAGCCGCGCGCCGGATCGGCCAGCGACTTCACCGCCACGGTGCTCACCTTGTTTTCGCGGCCATCCACCTTGCGCAGGTAGAAGTCCTGCACTGGGTTGTGCGCCTTGGACAGCGTGAAGGCACCGCGCGGGCTGTCCACCTTGGCCGCTTCCATGGCCTTGTAGAGTTCGGCCTTGCGGGACATGTCTCCCTTCACGGCGGTCGCTCCTGCGGCCAGCAGCTGCGCGGCGTCGTAGCCCTGCACGGCGTACACGTCGGGCTGCAGCTTGTAGGTCTTGGCGTAGTCCAGGCGGAAGCTCTTGTCGCGCGCGTTGCTCAGGCCATCGGCGTAGTGCAGCGTGGTTTCGAGGCCCTGCGCCGCGTTGCCCTGCGCTTCCAGCGTGCCATCGGTCAGGAAGCCCGAGGCATAGAGCGGAATCTTGTCCTTGAGCCCGGCGGCAGCCCAATCCTTGACGAACTTGACGGCACCGCCGCCCGCGAAGAAGACGAACACAGCGTCGGGCTTGAGCGCGGCCACTTCGGTGATCAGCGCCTGGAATTCGACGTTGGGGAACGGCAGGCTCAGTTCCTTCACCACCTTGCCGCCCTTGCCTTCGAAGGCTTCCTTGAAGCCCTTCACGGATTGCTCGCCGGCCGCGTACTTCCAGGTCAGCGTGACCACCTTCTTCATGCCGCGCTCGGCCAGCACGTGGCCCATGGCGTAGCCCGGCTGCCAGTTCGAGAACGACGAGCGGAAGATGTTCGCGCCGCACAGCGGACCGGTCGCTTCATCCACGCCGGCGTTCGGGATGATCAGCAGCGTGTTGTTTTCCTTGGCCACCTTGACGATGCCCATCTGCACGCCCGAATGCACCGTGCCGACCACCACGTCGACCTGGTCGCGCTTGATCAGCTTGGTGGCGTTCTCGGGCGCCTTGGCGGGATCGGATTCGTCATCGACCTTGAAGTACTCGATGTCGCGGCCGCCGAGCTTGCCGCCCTGTTGCTGCACGTACATGCGGAAGCCGTTCTCGATGGCCGTGCCCAGTGCCGCATACGTGCCCGTGTAAGGCAGCATGAACCCTACCTTGATCTTCCCGCCCGGCGCGCTTTGCGCCTGGACGGCCCCGGTGGCGGCAAGCATTGCAGCAACGGCAAGGCAGGCAGGCGCGAGCCTGCGCGATGTGAAGCGGTGCATGATGTCTCCTGGTGGTCAAGCCGGCTGCTGTGGAACCGTAATCGGCCCTGCCCCAGGTTCGTTTTGCATGTCCGGACGCATGCCAGGATGCAAACGCGGGGGCGGGCGACGAATTATTTTAGGTATGAAGTATGTGCGGTTATAAACCGTACCGCCTCCTGCGTCAACGGCGCCGGCTGGTCGCGATGTGGCGAATGACCGCACCGCGCGAGTTTAAGCAAGGCGGTTTGTGGGGCATATCGATGGATACCCTCGATCTGGGCCATGGTGCCGTACTCGTCGTCCTCGCCCTGCACCGCCAGTACCGGGCAACGCAGTTGCGGCAGCAGCGCATGCAGGTCCCACTGGCGGAACGCGGGGTCGAGCCAGATGTCGTTCCAGCCCCAGAAGGCCGAATCCACATCGTCGTGATAGCGCGCAAGGCGGTTGCGCAGGTCGGTCTGCAGGTAGGCCTGGCGCGCGGCTTCGATGCTGCGCACTGAGCGGTCCTCGACGACGATATGCGGAGCCAGCACCGTGATGCCATCCACGGCATCGGGAAAGCTCGCGGCGTGGATCAGCGCGATCGAGCCGCCGTCGCTGTGGCCGAACAGCCATGGCTTGCCACGGCTGCGGCCGGGACCGATATCGAGTGCATCGAACAGCGCCGGCAACGCCTCGCGCGCCTGCCGGTGCATGAAGTCGACGCCCCACTTCTCGTCGTGCGGCCGCGGCGTGGAACGCCCGTAGCCATAGCGCGAGAACACCAGTCCACGGAAGTCGCCGGCGTCGCAGAAGCGCTCCGGGAAATCGCGCCACATGCTGACCGAGCCAAGCCCTTCATGCAGAAACACCACGAGCGGACGCTCAGTGCGCTCCGCGCGCAGCCACTGGTGCTCGATGCGGATGCAGCGGCCATCAAACGGAATATCGACCCAATCGGTATGCATGCCGTCCCTGTCGTCAGGCATTGGCGGCGGCCGTTGCGTGCCGCGCCGCTTCCTCGCGCTGGCGCAGCCGGAAGCGCTGGATCTTGCCCGTGGCGGTCTTCGGCAATTCCTCGACGCACTCGATCTGCCGCGGATACTTGTACGGCGCGAGCCGCGACTTGACGAAGGCCTGCAACTCGGCAGCCATGCCCGCGTGCCATTGCTGCCCCGGTCGCATCACGACAAAGGCCTTCGGCTTGACCAGGTCATCGGCATCGGCCACGCCGATCACCGCCGCCTCGAGAATTGCCGGATGCTGGGCGAGCGCGGCTTCGACCTCGAACGGCGAGACATAGATGCCGCCGACCTTGAGCATGTCGTCGCTGCGTCCGGCGTAGATGTAATAGCCGTCGGCATCTTGCAAATACTTGTCGCCACTGCGCGTCCATTCCCCCACGAACGTGTCGCGACTCTTGTCGCGGTTGCACCAGTACATTAGCGCCGCAGATGGCCCCTTGATGTACAGATCGCCGATCTCGCCGGGCTCGCTGGGTTCGCCGAGCTCGTCGAGCAGCTTGAGTTCATAGCCGGGCACTGGCTTGCCGGTGGTGCCGTAGCGCACGTCTCCCGGCCGGTTCGACAGGAAGATATGCAGCATCTCGGTGGAGCCGATGCCGTCCAGGATGTCGCAGCCGAAGTGGGCGCGGAAGCGCTCGCCGATATCCCGCGGCAAGGCCTCGCCGGCCGAGGTGCAGACGCGCAGGGCCACGTCGCTGCGCGGCGGCAGCTCCGGCGCGGCAAGCATGCCGGCAAACAGCGTTGGTACGCCGCAGAACACCGTCGGCCTGTGTTCGCGCAGGCGCCGGAACACCGCAGGCGGTGTCGGACGTTCCGCCATCAGCACCGTGGTGGCGCCGACCGACAGCGGAAACGTCAGCGCATTGCCAAGACCATAGGCAAAGAAGAGTTTCGCCGCCGAGAACACCACGTCGTCTTCGCGCAGCCCCAGCACGCGGCCTGCATACAGGTCGGCGGTATGGAACAGGTTGGCGTGCGTATGCACGGTGCCTTTAGGCCGGCCCGTGGAACCGGACGAATAGAGCCAGAACGCCATGTCGTCAGGACCAGTGCTGACCGCAGGCGGCGCCGAGCGCGTGCGCGCCACGACGGCCTCCACGCTGCAGCTGGGTGCCGAGTCCTGATGCGGCCCCGCCTGGATCACCAGCGGCGACAGGCCGCTCTTGGCTATCGCGGCCTTGATGGTCGGCAGCAAGGTCTCGGACACCACCACCGCACGCGCGCCGCAGTGGTCGAGCATGTAGGCGTAGTCCTCCGCCGTCAGCAGCGTATTGACCGCGACCGGCACCACGCCGGCGAGCAGGCAGCCCAGGAACACCGTCGGAAAATCGATGGTATCGAGCGCGCACAGCAGCAGCCGCTCTTCGCGCCGGAAGCCGGCGTCATGCAGCGCGGCGGCAAAGCGGCGGCTGCGCGCATCGAGCTCGGAAAAGGTCAACGTGCCGGCATCGTCGACATAGGCAATCTTGTCGCCACGGCCAGCGGCCAGGTTGCGGCCGAGCAGGTCGGCGGCCGCGTTGTACCGGGCTGGCAAGGCAGTGATGCCGGCTTCGGCAGGTCCGGGCGAATGCGATACACCCGCCGGCGAACCGGCAGCGGTATTGGGGGGCGTCATGTCTCCACTCCTTGGTGTCGCCGGCTGCCGGCGCAAGCACCGGAGGCGCGGCGGCGTCAGGCCGGTCGCTCTTGGATTGCCGGTGCGCTGAGGCGATCGCAGCGGCTTGTCGATGCATTTTATTTCATATCGCCTATCATGCAAGTCAGTAGATGCACTATATGACACCGGAGCGCCGGCAACCCAAGGGATTCCCTTATAATTCGCCTCTTTTTTGCCGGCCGGTGCTGCACAAGGGCCGGCCAAACCGCCTGAATCGCCCGCCATGCGCCGAGACCCCGAACCGCTGCCCTCGCCCGCTGCTCCAGCCAGCGGCGCCAATGGCGAACGCGACCCCTATCTCACGCAACTGGGCGAACGCATCCGCTCGCTGCGCGCCGCGCGCGGCATGTCGCGCAAGGACCTGGCGCGGGGCGCGGATGTCTCGGAACGGTATCTCGCCAACCTGGAGACCGGCACGGGCAATGCGTCGGTGCTGCTGCTCAGGCAGGTTGCGCGGGCGCTCGATGTGCCGCTGCCGGTCGTGCTGGCGGAGGTGGAGGGGCTCAACGGCCAGCAGGCCACCGAGTTCGCACAGCTGGTGCAATGGCTGGCACAACTGCCCGCGGGCGACCTGGCGCGCGTGCGCGAAGCCTGCCGCCATGCGCTGGCGCCCGCTGAATCCCGGGATGCGCGGCATCGCCGGATTGCCCTGATCGGTTTGCGCGGCGCAGGCAAATCGACGCTAGGCCGCGCCCTGGCGGCTGCCGAAGACTTGCCTTTCGTCGAACTCAACAATGTGATCGAGCAGGAAGCCGGCGCCAGCCTGTCCGAGATCCATTCGCTGTACGGCCAGGCCGCGTACCGCCGCTACGAGATGCGCGCGCTCGAACGCGCGCTGCGCGAGCACGACAGCATGGTGCTCGCCACGCCGGGCAGCCTCGTCTCCGAGCCAGCCACCTTTAACCTGCTGCTCGCGCGCTGCTACACGGTATGGGTCAAGACCTCGCCGGAAGAACATATGGCCCGCGTGGTGGCCCAGGGCGATATGCGCCCGATGCAAGGCAACCGCGAAGCCATGACTGACCTGCGCCGCATCCTCCAGGCACGCACGCCGCTCTACGCCCGCGCCGACGTTGCCCTGGACACCAGCGGACAAGACGTCCACACCTCGCTGCAGGGACTGCGCGCTCAGCTTCCGAACGTCACCGCCTGAGGCGGGTTCGCTTGTCCGCGCCAGAGGCACAGAAAGGGATTGCGCCGCCCGATTCGATGCACTATATTTCATAAAAAGCCGCAAGGCACTATAGTGCATCAAGGAGACAGCCATGTCCGCGCCGGCCACCGCCCCCAGCCAAGCATCAGACCAACCCGTCACTTTTGAACGCCATCCCGATCAATACCGCCACTGGAAGCTCACATTCGACGGCCCGGTTGCCACGCTGGCCATGGACGTCGATGAAGAAGGCGGGCTGCGGCCGGGCTATACGCTGAAGCTGAACTCCTACGACCTCGGTGTCGACATCGAACTGCACGACGCCCTGCAACGCATTCGCTTCGAGCACCCCGAAGTCCGCGCGGTGGTGATGACCAGCGCGCGCGACCGCATCTTCTGCTCGGGCGCCAATATCTTCATGCTGGGCCAGTCGTCGCATGCGTGGAAGGTGAACTTCTGCAAGTTCACCAACGAGACGCGCAACGGCATCGAGGATGCCAGCCGGCACTCTGGACTGAAGTTCATCGCCGCCTGCAACGGCACCACGGCGGGCGGCGGTTACGAGCTCGCGCTGGCGTGCGACGAGATCGTGCTGGTCGATGACCGCTCGTCCGCCGTGAGCCTGCCCGAAGTGCCGCTGCTGGGCGTGCTGCCGGGCACCGGCGGCCTGACGCGCGTGACGGACAAGCGCCATGTGCGTCGCGATCATGCCGACATCTTCTGCACCACGACCGAAGGCGTGCGCGGGCAGCGCGCCAAGGACTGGAAGCTCGTGGACGAAGTGGTAAAGCCCGCCCGCTTTGCCGACTATGTCGCCGAACGCGCCGCCGCGCTGGCCGCCACCAGCGATCGCCCGCAGGGTCACCATGGCGTCGAACTGACACCGCTGTCGCGAACGGTAGAAGAAGACGGTTATCGCTACGACACCGTGCGGGTCCATTTCGACCGCGCCGCGCGCAAGGCAACCATCACGGTATTCGGGCCGGACCGCCACCAGCCGACGGATCTGGCTGGCGTCGTATCGGCAGGCGTGCAGTGGTGGCCGCTCAAGATGGCGCGCGAACTCGACGACGCCATCCTGACGCTGCGGACCAACCATCTCGATATCGGCATGTGGGTCCTGAAGACCGATGGCGACCCCGCCGCCGTGCTGGCAGCCGATGCCCTGATGGAAGCGCACGCCAGCCACTGGTTCGTGCGCGAAACCATCGGCATGCTGCGCCGCACGCTGGCACGGCTGGACGTGTCTTCGCGCAGCCTGTTCGCGCTGATCGAGCAAGATTCATGCTTTGCGGGCACGCTGCTGGAACTGGCGCTGGCGGCTGACCGCAGCTACATGCTGCACCTGCCCGATGCACCGGATGATGCGCCACGCGTGTTTCTCAGCGAAGCCAACTTCGGCCGCTATCCGATGCCAAACGGCCTGTCGCGGCTTGCCGCGCGCTTCTATCAGGACGAAGCCGCCATCGCCGCCGCGCGCGAGCACATCGGCGCACCACTCGACGCGCTCAGCGCGGATTCGCTCGCCCTGATCACTGCGGCACCCGACGACATGGACTGGGAAGACGAGATCCGCATCGCCGTGGAAGAGCGCGCCAGCCTGTCGCCCGATGCGCTCACGGGCCTCGAAGCCAACCTGCGCTTCGGCCCCGGCGAGACCATGGAAACCCGCATCTTCGGCCGCCTCACGGCATGGCAGAACTGGATCTTCAACCGCCCCAACGCGGTGGGCGAAAACGGCGCGCTCAAGGTGTTCGGTTCAGGCAACAAGCCCCGCTTTGACTGGAACCGCGTCTGACGCCATCACGACCCGACACGGACAAGGAGACACCTCGTGAGCATCGACTACAGCCAGAAGATCCCCAACAACGTCAACCTGGCGGACGATCGCGCGCTGCAGCGCGCGCTGGAGCACTGGCAGCCGGCGTTCCTGGACTGGTGGCGCGACATGGGGCCGGAAGGCTCGCACGACTTCGACGTGTACCTGCGCACGGCGGTATCGGTCGACCCGTCCGGCTGGGCGCATTTCGATTACGTGAAGATGCCCGACTACCGCTGGGGCATCTTCCTGCAGCCGGCCGACGCGGCGCGCCAGATCCATTTCGGCGAGCACAAGGGCGAAGCCGCGTGGCAGGACGTGCCCGGCGAGCATCGCGCCAACCTGCGCCGCATCATCGTCACGCAGGGCGATACCGAACCGGCCTCGGTCGAGCAGCAACGGCACCTCGGCCTGACCTGTCCGTCGCTGTACGACCTGCGCAACCTGTTCCAGGTGAACGTCGAGGAAGGCCGCCATCTGTGGGCCATGGTGTACCTGCTGCACCGCTATTTTGGCCGCGACGGGCGCGAGGAAGCCGAGGCGCTGCTCGACCGCCGCTCCGGCGACCAGGACAACCCGCGCATCCTGGGCGCGTTCAACGAGCGCACGCCCGACTGGCTGTCGTTCTTCATGTTCACCTACTTCACCGACCGCGACGGCAAGTTCCAGCTGTGCGCGCTGGCCGAATCGGGCTTCGATCCGCTTGCTCGCACTACGCGCTTCATGCTGACCGAGGAAGCGCACCATATGTTCGTGGGCGAATCGGGCGTGTCGCGCGTGATCCAGCGCACCTGCGAAGTCATGCGCGAGCGCGACATCCATGATCCGGCCGATGTGCGCGCCGCGGGCGTGATCGACCTGGAGACCATACAGCGCTACCTGAACTTCCACTACAGCGTCACCATCGACCTGTTCGGCGCGGACCAGTCGTCCAATGCCGCGATCTTCTACAGTGCGGGACTGAAGGGCCGCTTCGAGGAAGGCAAGCGCACCGACGACCACGTGCTCAAGAGCGACGTCTACCGCGTGCTCGAAGTGCGCGACGGCCAGCTCGGCGAGCGCGAGGTCCCCATGCTCAACGCCCTCAATGAAGTGCTGCGCGACGACTACATCCGCGATTCGATCGGCGGCGTGGCACGCTGGAACAAGGTGATCGAGAAGCATGGCATCCCGTTCCGGCTGACGGTGCCGCACAAGGCCTTCAACCGCAAGATCGGCACGCTTTCCAACGTGCGCGTGTCGCCGACCGGAGAGGTGCTGTCCGAAGCGCAGTGGCAGGCCAATGCACCCAAATGGCTGGCCACCGAAGCGGACCGCGCCTATGTTGCCTCGCTGATGGGACGCGTAGCCGAGCCGGGCAAATATGCGAACTGGATTGCGCCGCCGGCCGTCGGCGTCAACCGCCAGCCGATGGATTTCGAGTACGTACGGTTCAACTGACCGGCCGCATCGATCGCCAACACATCAATAGAAAGACAAGCTGTCAGCCCGGGGCCGCATATGGCCCCGCCCCACATGGAGACATACCATGGGCGCCCCCGAAATCATCAAGCAGCATCTGATCGATCCGGAAATCTGCATTCGCTGCAATACCTGCGAAGACACCTGCCCGATCGATGCCATCACCCATGATTCGCGCAACTACGTGGTGAAGGCCGACGTCTGCAACGCCTGCAACGCCTGCCTGTCGCCGTGCCCCACCGGCGCCATCGACAACTGGCGCACCATGCTCAAGGGCCAGGCCTACCCGATCGAGGAGCAGCTCCTGTGGGACGAGTTGCCAGCCGAGGTACCGCTGCCGGCAGCCGATCTCGATGCCGCGGGCACAGATGAAGCCGTGCGCGCCGACACCGCCGCCGCGGCCGATGAAAGCGGCGTGACGGTGCAGGCCGTGGAAACGAGCCGCCACACGTCATCGCGTGCGCCGTGGTCGGCGGCCCACCCGTATGCGAACCTGCACGGCGTACGCGCGCCGTTGACCGCCACGGTGGCGGGCAACTACCGGCTGACCGCGGAGGATGCCTCCAGCGATATCCACCACATCGTGCTGGATTTCGGCACGCACTTCTTCCCGGTGCTGGAGGGGCAGGCCATTGGCATCCTGCCGCCGGGAGTGGATGAAACCGGCAAGCCGCACTACATCCGCATGTATTCGATTGCCAGCCCGCGCGACGGCGAGCGCCCGGGGTATAACAACCTGGCGCTGACGGTGAAGCGTGTCGAAGAGGATCACGACGGCAACCCGGTGCGCGGCGTGGCATCGAACTTCCTGTGCGACCTGGCCAAGGGCGACGCGGTGCAGGTGGTGGGGCCGTTCGGCACCACGTTCCTGATGCCGAACCATCGCGAGGCCAGCATCATGATGGTGTGCACCGGCACGGGCTCTGCCCCCATGCGCGCCATGACCGAGCGCATGCGGCGCAATATGGAGCACTTCGGCGGACGCCGCATGCTGTTCTTCGGGGCCCGCAATGCGCGCGAGCTGCCCTATTTCGGCCCGCTGCTCAAGCTGCCCCGGGATTTCCTCGACATCCACTTCGCCTTCTCGCGCGATGCCGAGGTGCCGCGCCGCTATGTCCAGGACGCGATCCGCGAAGCCTCCGCCGGCGTCGCGGCCCTGCTCACCGATCCGCATGGCCATGTCTACATCTGCGGCCTGAAAGGCATGGAGGAAGGCGTGCTGTCGGCCTTTGACGATGTCTGCGCCGCGGCCGGCGAATCGTGGCCCGAACTGGAAGCCACAATGAGGCGCGAAGGCCGGCTGCATATCGAGACGTACTGAGGACGAACCCCGCGCCGCCTCGCTCGCCGTCGCCCCCACTGCACTGCGGGGCAGCTTTCTGCATCCGGCACTTCCCTTCTGAAATGACTCGCCTATAATGTTTCTGAAGAAACAGGAGCAGAGGCGATGCAATCCAGGCGAATTCCGGAAGCAGAACCCGCCAGCGGTCCCGACCCTGGCGCCACGCTGACCAAGGCCGTCATGCGCGCGGCCGGCTTCCTGGGCATCAGCCAGGCGATCGTGGCCAGCGTGCTCGGCATCAGCACGGCTTCGGTGTCACGCATGGCATCCGGCCTGTATATCCTCGACAAGCATCGCAAGGAATGGGAATTCGGCGTACTGTTCGTACGACTGTTCCGCTCGCTCGATGCCATCCTCGGCCATGGCGACCAGGCCCGGCTATGGCTGACCAACGAGAACCTGGCGCTTGGCGGCAAACCCCTTGAAATGATCCGCACCACCGAAGGTCTCGTTCGTGTCGTTCACTACCTGGACGCCACCCGCGGTCGCGTCTGAGCGCCGGCCGTTCGCGCTCAGCCTCTGGCGTGCGGTGGAAGCCCAGCACGTGGTGTCGACCATGCCTCTGGTCGACAGCCTCGAGGAGCAGGCCGTGCTGGAAGCCGTGCTCGACGCCGGCAAACCCGCCGTGCCCGCCGAAGCGCGCCATCTCCACTATCTGCTCTTCACGCCGTTCCGCTATCCGCCATCGCCGTGGGGCTCGCGCTTCCGGGCCGCGCACGATCCGGGCGTGTTCTATGGCGCCGAGGAAATCCGCTCGGCCTGCGCCGAACTCGGCTACTGGCGCTGGCGCTTCCTGAATGACAGCCCGGCCCTGCCCCGCATCGACGCGCGCGCCCAGACGCTGTTCGAGGTCAGCGTGCGCACCGACGGCGTGGCGCTGGACACGCCGCCGTTCGACCAGGAACACGCCCGCTGGATGGACCCGGACAGCCACGAGGCCTGCCAGGCGTTCGGCCGGGTTGCGCGCGAAGCCGGCATCGGCCTGATCCGCTACACCTCGGTGCGCGACCCGCAGCACGGACCGTGCGGTGCGGTGCTGACGCCGCGCGCGTTTGCGGATCCGCAGCCGCTGGCCACCACCACGTGGATGCTGACCGTGCGCCGCGACCGCGTGATCTGGCAGCGTGACGACCTGCTCCAGCGCGACAGCTTCGAGTTCGCCGCATCGCTGTGGCAACGCACAAGCGAAAGCCCCGCTGAAGGCTGAACCTTGCCGGCGCCCCCGCCATCTAATGGTTATGGCAGGCGGCATTGCATGTTGCTTCACAATTTTCTCAGCCAGATGTTGCAATGCGGCGCCCACTGCCTTATACTCTTCTCTTCGACGGACGCGGGGTGGAGCAGTTGGCAGCTCGTCGGGCTCATAACCCGAAGGTCGCAGGTTCAAGTCCTGCCCCCGCAACCAAAGCTTAAAATCGTCGAATCAGCAAAGCCCGCAATCGCGGGCTTTTTGCTTTCCGGGTCTTCTGGACCAGCAACGCACGCACTGGCGCCGTGCCTATCCGGCAAGGGGGCCGCGCGGTGATACACTTTGCCCCATTCCTCCCGGACGCCCCTCATGAAATTCTGCTCGAACTGCGGCCATGCGGTTGTGCTGCGCGTACCCGACGGCGACAACCGCCCGCGCAGCATTTGTGACAACTGCGGCACCATCCACTACGTGAACCCGCGCAACGTGGTCGGCACGATCCCGGTCTGGGAAGACAAGATCCTGCTGTGCAAACGCGCGATCGAGCCGCGCTATGGCTTCTGGACGCTGCCCGCCGGCTTCATGGAAATCGGCGAGACCACGGCGCAAGGCGCCTCGCGCGAAACGCTGGAGGAAGCCGGCGCGCGCGTGAAAATGGGGGAACTGTTCTCGATCCTGAACGTGCCGCACGTGCACCAGGTGCACCTTTTCTACCTGGCTACGCTGGAGGATCTGGACGTCGACCCGGGCGAGGAAAGCCTGGAAGTCAAGCTGGTGGCGGAAGCCGACGTGCCGTGGGACGAACTCGCCTTTCCCACTGTGATCCATACGCTGCGCTGTTTCTTTGCCGACCGTGCCGCCGGCCGCCTGCAGGACGGCAGCTTCCGGCTGCACAGTCTCGATATCGACAAGCCCATGCGCCCGCTGACCAGCCGGGCGACGGTCACTCCCTGACCCCCCTGCCCCGGCAGCCCCAGCATGATTGTCTGGCTGGATCCGCAGGATCCGTTTCCGCCGGTGGAGCGCGCGCTGGGGCCGGCCACCGAAGCGCCCGGCCTGCTGGCCGCGAGCCGCGACCTGTCGCCACAGCGGCTGCTGCTGGCTTACCGCCAGGGCATCTTCCCGTGGTACTCGGTGGGCCAGCCGGTGCTGTGGTGGAGTACCGATCCGCGCATGGTGCTGGTACCGCAGGCGCTGAAAATCTCCACCACGTTCCGCAAGACACTGCGCCGCGTGCTGCGCGACCCCGACTGGGAAATCCGCGTCGACGACGATTTCCTGGCCGTGATGCGCGCCTGCGCGCTGACGCCGCGCGAAGGCCAGGATGGCACCTGGATCACCCAGGAGATCATCACGGCCTACAGCGCACTGCATGCCAGCGGCATGGCGCACTCGGTGGAGGCCTGGTACCGCGGCGAACGCGTGGGCGGGCTCTACGGCGTGGCGCTGGGCCGCATGTTCTATGGCGAATCGATGTTCGCGCACCGCACGGATGCCTCCAAGATCGCGCTGGCGGCGCTGTGCGCGTTCCTCGGCAACCACGGCGTGCCGATGATAGACTGCCAGCAGGAAACCGATCACCTGGCCTCGCTTGGCGCGCGCCCGATCTCGCGCGCGGAGTTCCTGGCCCATGTGCGGACTGCCTCGGCACAACCGGCGATCACGCCGTGGCGGTTCGACAAATCGGTGCTGGAGCGGTGGACCGCCACGCCCGCCACCCCGGCCGTCTGACAAGCTGGCTGCATCATCCGCCCCAGGTCCGAGCCATGAGCAAGCTGAAGGAGCTTCCGCTTTCCGCGCTGCAGTTCTATGCCACGGCGCCCTATGCCTGCAGCTATCTCGAAGGCCGCATGGCCCGCTCGCAGGTGGCGACGCCGGCCCACCTGATCAATGCGGACGTCTACTCGCGGTTGGTGCGCGCGGGCTTCCGCCGCAGCGGCATCTTCACCTACCGGCCATATTGCGATGAATGCCACGCCTGCACGCCTTGTCGCGTGCTGGTGGACGAGTTCGAGCCGGACCGCTCGCAACGCCGCGCCTGGCGCCGCCACGGCCACCTGCAGGCGCTGGTGGCGCCGCTGACGTACGTCGAAGAGCACTACGCGCTGTACCTGCTCTACCAGTCGATGCGCCACGCCGGCGGCGGCATGGACCAGGACAGCCGCGACCAGTACGAGCAGTTCCTGCTGCAGAGCCGCGTCAACTCCCGCCTGGTGGAATTCCGCGAGCCGCCGGGCTCGCCCGAGGCCGGCAAGCTACGCATGGTCAGCATGATCGACGTGCTTGATGACGGCCTGTCATCGGTCTACACCTTCTACGATCCGCTCGCGCGCAACGCCAGCTACGGCACCTACAACATCCTCTGGCAGATCCGCCAGACGCGCGAACTTGGCCTGCCGCACCTGTACCTGGGCTACTGGATTGCCGAAAGCCGGAAGATGGCTTACAAGGCACGATTCCGCCCGCTGCAAGTGCTGACCGGCAACCAGTGGCAGGCGTTCGAGGACGACACGCGCGACACTCCGCCGGCTGCATCGGAAGACGCTCCCGGCCCCGCACAGGAATAGCCGACGGGCGGGCCGGCCCGGCCGCCCGGCGCGCGGGCAAGCGCCCCAGCCGCTACAATGCCGGCTTGGTTTTCACTCTGCACCGGCCCTCCGGTCGCCTCTCCCCGTGCTCAACGCGCTCTATCCCCTGCTCCGCCCCGCCCTGTTTTCGATGGACGCGGAGGACGCTCACCACTTCACCCTGAACAACCTGTTGCGCGCCAAGCGCATGGGCCTGGCCGGCTGCATCGGCAATCGCGTCGCCGACGATCCGCGCACGGTGATGGGCGTGCGCTTTCCGAACCCTGTAGGCCTTGCTGCCGGGCTGGACAAGGACGGCGCCTATATCGACGGGCTCGCTGCGTTCGGCTTCGGCTTCATCGAGGTGGGCACGGTGACGCCGCGCGCGCAGGCCGGCAACCCTCGCCCGCGCATGTTCCGCCTGCCGCAGGCCGATGCGCTGATCAATCGCATGGGCTTCAACAACGGCGGCGTCGATGCCTTCATCGCAAACGTCAGGGCATCGCGCTGGAAGGCCGAAGGCGGCGTGCTGGGCCTGAACATCGGCAAGAACGCCGACACGCCGATCGAGCGCGCCGCCGACGACTACCTGTACTGCCTGGAGCGCGTCTATCCGCATGCGACCTACGTGACGGTGAACATCTCGTCGCCGAATACCAAGAACCTGCGCCAGCTCCAGGGCGCGAGCGAACTCGACAGCCTGCTGTCGACGCTCAAATCCGCCCAGCAGCGCCTGGCCGACCAGCACAAGCGCTACGTGCCGGTGGCGCTGAAGATCGCGCCGGACCTCGATGCCGACCAGATCGGCAATATCGGCGACGCACTCGTGCGCCACAAGATCGACGGGGTAATCGCCACCAACACCACGATCTCGCGCGATGCCGTGAAAGGCCTGCCGCACGCGGAAGAAGCCGGCGGCCTGTCGGGCCGGCCGGTGTTCGAGCAGTCGACTCACGTGGTGCGCGCGCTGCGCCAGGTGGTCGGCGAAGCGGTGCCCATCATCGGCGTCGGCGGCATCTTCAGCGGCGCCGACGCGCGCGCGAAGATCGATGCCGGCGCCAAGCTCGTGCAGGTCTACAGCGGCCTGATCTACCGCGGCCCGACGCTGGTGCGCGACTGCGCCGCCGCGCTGCGCGCCTGACGCCCCGCAAGACAGCAAGGAGAGCGACATGGAAACCGTCCGCCTCGGACGCAGCGACCTGCAGGTCTCGCGCATCTGCCTCGGTACCATGACCTTCGGCGAGCAGAACACCGAAGCCGAGGGCCATAGCCAGCTCGACTACGCTTTCTCGCGCGGGATCAACTTCATCGATACCGCCGAGATGTACCCGGTCAGGCCGTGCGCCGAAACCTACAGCCGGACCGAACAGATCATCGGTAACTGGCTCCGCAATCAGCCGCGCGACCGCGTGGTGCTCGCCACCAAGGTGGCCGGCCCCGGCCGGATGCCCTGGATCCGCAATGGCGACGACCTGACGCCCGCGGGCATCCGCGCGGCGGTGGACGCCTCGCTGCAGCGGCTGCAGACCGACTACATCGACCTGTACCAGCTCCACTGGCCCGCGCGCAACGCGCCGATCTTCGGCCAGACGAGCTTCGATCCGGCCAAGGAACGGCCCTGCACCTCGATCCAGGCGCAGCTCGAAACTTTTGCCGAACTGGTGCAGGCGGGGAAGATCCGCTATGTCGGCGTCTCCAACGAAACGCCGTGGGGCGTGGCGGAGTTCGTCAGGCTGGCGGAGCAGCATGGGCTGCCGCGCATCGCCACCATCCAGAATCCGTACAACCTGGTCAACCGCAGCTTCGAGCAGGGCCTGGACGAGGCCTGCTTCCGCACCGACGTGAGCCTGCTGGCCTACAGTCCGCTCGCGTTCGGCCAGCTCACCGGCAAGTACCTGAGCGGCGATCCGGCCAGGCCAGTGTTCAACGACGCCGCAACCGGCCGCCTGACGCGCTTCGGCGCCGACTGGAGCCCGCGCTACATGCGCCCGGAGACCATGGCGGCCTCGGCCCGCTATGTCGAACTGGCGTGCACGGCCGGACTGTCGCCGGCGGCGCTGGCCCTGGCCTGGTGCTATTCGCGCTGGTTCGCCGCCAGCACCATAGTGGGCGCCACGTCGCTGGATCAATTGCGCGAAAACATCGATGCGTGGCAAACGCAATTGCATGAAGATGTGATTACCGCAATCGGGGAAATCCACAAGGAAATCTGTAATCCCGCGCAATAATCTGCGCCTGGATGGCTAATAATCGGTCCCCGGCAGCATCGGATGCCTCGCATTCCCTCCGAGACTTCGCATATCGTGCGCGAGAAGTGGTATCCTCGCAGGCTTATCGCTGTCTTGCTTTCGCGCAGGCGCGCCCTTCCATCAGCCGCAGGAAGTGCCCCGCCGCCCGGAGCGGGTGCCGGCCATGTGGCGGCGCCGGCAGCGAGACCAAGCTTGTGCGCGGCGTACCATCCAGAACCGAGTCACTCGGAGGAGAACAGATCAAAATGAAGGGTCTCAAGGCAACGAAGTCCATCCTCGGCGGCGCAGTCGCGCTGGCATTGCTGTGCGGCGGCGCCGTGCACGCCCAGACCGTCAAGGTCCTGTCGATCGTGGACCACCCCGCGCTGGACGCCATCCGCGACGGCGTGCGCGAGGAGCTGAAGGCCGCCGGCTATGACGCCGACAAGAACCTGAAGTGGGAATATCAGAGCGCGCAGGGCAACACCGGCACCGCCGCCCAGATCGCCCGCAAGTTCGTCGGCGACAACCCGAACGCCATCGTTGCCATCGCCACGCCGTCGGCCCAGGCGGTGGTCGCCGCCACCAAGACCGTGCCCGTTGTGTACTCCGGCGTGACAGACCCGGTCGCCGCGCAACTGGTCAAGAGCTGGGCGCCGTCGGGCACCAACGTGACCGGCGTGTCGGACAAGCTGCCGCTGGACAAGCAGGTGGCCCTGATCAAGCGCGTGGTGCCGAATGCCAAGACCGTCGGCATGGTCTACAACCCGGGCGAAGCCAACTCGGTCGTGGTGGTCAAGGAACTGAAGGAACTGCTGGCCAAGCAGGGCCTGACGCTGAAGGAAGCCGCCGCGCCGCGCACGGTTGACATCGGCGCCGCCGCCAAAAGCCTGATCGGCAAGGTGGACGTGATCTACACCAACACCGACAACAACGTGGTCTCGGCCTACGAAGCGCTGGTCAAGGTCGCCAACGAATCGAAGATTCCTCTGGTTGCCGCCGACACCGACAGTGTCAAGCGTGGCGCCATCGCCGCGCTGGGCATCAACTACCTGGACCTGGGCCACCAGACCGGCAAGGTCGTGGTGCGCATCCTGAAGGGCGAGAAGCCTGGCGCGATCGCGTCGGAAACCAGCAGCAACCTTGAACTGTTCGTGAACACCGGCGCCGCCCAGAAGCAAGGCGTGACGCTGTCGCCGGAGCTGATCAAGGAAGCCAAGACCGTCATCAAGTAAGCAGAACGTCTGACCTGTGCCGTCCGCGCCGCGCGGACGGCCGCGCGTCCGCTAGTCCACTACAGTACAAGATCCAGACTGCCCTACCCGGGCCCGCCCCCTGAACGAGACGGCGAGCCGACCGACCTTATCCGGGCGGGCCGCGCCAGCTGTTAACAGGATTCACCATGTCCCTCTTTTCCCTTCTGGGCGCCCTCGAGATCGGCCTGATCTTCAGCCTGGTTGCCCTCGGGGTGCTGATTTCCTTCCGCATCCTCAATTTCCCCGACCTGACCGTCGACGGCAGCTTCCCGCTTGGCGGCGCCGTGGCCGCGACGCTGATCGCCGCCGGGCAGGACCCGTTTGTCGCCACCGCCCTCGCCATCGTGGCCGGCGCCCTGGCTGGCTTCATCACCGGCTGGCTCAATGTACGGCTCAAGATCATGGACCTGCTCGCCAGTATCCTGATGATGATCGCGCTGTACTCGGTCAACCTGCGCATCATGGGCCGCCCCAATGTGCCGCTGATCACGGAGCCAACGCTGTTCACCATCCTGCAGCCCGACTGGCTGCCCGACTACGTGCTGCGCCCGCTGGTCCTGTTCATCGTGGTGGTCATCGCCAAGGTCGGCCTGGACTGGTTCTTCTCGTCGCAGCTCGGCCTGGCCATGCGCGCGACCGGCGCCAATCCGCGCATGGCGCGCGCGCAGGGCATTGCCACGGGCCGCGCCACGCTGGCCGGCATGGCACTTTCCAACGGGCTGGTCGCCCTGGCCGGCGCGCTGTTCGCGCAGACTCAAGGCGGCTCCGATATCTCGATGGGCATTGGCACCATCGTGATCGGCCTGGCCGCCGTGATCATCGGTGAAAGCATCCTGCCGGCACGCCGCCTGGTCTGGACCACGCTCGCCGTGGTGCTGGGCGCCATCCTGTACCGCTTCTTCATTGCGCTGGCGCTGAACAGCGACTTCATCGGCCTCAAGGCGCAGGACCTGAACCTGGTCACCGCCGCACTGGTGACGATCGCCCTGGTGCTGCCCGCCACCCGCAAGAAGCTGTTTGCCCGCAAGAACGGAGGTGCCTGAGATGCTCCGCGCACAAGACCTTAAGCTCACCTTCAACCCCGGCACCCCGATCGAGACCCGCGCGCTGCGCGGCCTGAGCCTGGAGATCCCGAGCGGCCAGTTCGTGGCCGTGATCGGTTCCAACGGCGCCGGCAAGTCGACCTTCCTGAACGCGATCAGCGGCGACCAGATGGTCGATTCCGGCCGCATCACCATCGATGACACCGACGTGACGCGCAAGCAGGCCTGGGATCGCGCCCACCTGGTGGCACGCGTGTTCCAGGACCCGATGGCCGGCACCTGCGAGGCGCTGACGATCGAAGAGAACATGGCGCTGGCGATGGCCCGCGGGTCCAGGCGCGGCTTCCGCGCGGCGCTGAACCGCGGCTCGCGCGAACTGTTCCGCGAGAAGCTGCGCCTGCTGAACCTCGGCCTGGAAAACCGCCTGACCGACCGCATCGGCCTGCTCTCCGGCGGCCAGCGCCAGGCGGTGAGCCTGCTGATGGCCTCGCTGCAGCCGTCGCGCATCCTGCTGCTCGACGAGCACACCGCCGCGCTGGACCCGAAGACCGCCGCGTTCGTGCTGGAACTGACCGCGCGCATCGTCGAAGAAAGCAAGCTGACGACGATGATGGTCACGCACAGCATGCGCCAGGCGCTGGACTATGGCCAGCGCACGGTGATGCTGCACCAGGGCCAGGTCGTGCTGGATGTGTCCGGCGAGAAGCGCAAGGGGCTCGATGTACCTGACCTGCTGCGTATGTTCGAGCAGACGCGGCATGAACAGCTGGACGACGACGCGTTGCTGCTGGGCTGATCAGGCTGCGGCACACATGAAGAAAGGGAGCCTAGGCTCCCTTTCTTTTTTCAGTCAGACCGTAGCAGCCTTGTCCAGCCAACGCCTTAGCTGGTCCGTCACGGCCGTGCTCGAGAACGAGCAGCTGTCCTGCGCGAACACGGCCGACATCTCCAGCCGGCGCAGCAGTTCTTCCATCGCCTGACCGAACACCGGCGGCAGCATCAGCGCGGGCGCTGCCTCGCGCCACGCGTTCACGAGTTCGGCCGCCGGCAGCGTGCCGCCGGTGTGCTGGTCCAATGCCGAACGCATGCGCGCCAGCGTCTCCGTATTGGCCGCGCTCATGTGCGTGCCCTCCTTTCTTTGTAAAGCTCGCGGAACGTGCGTCCCGAGGGTGCGGGCATGTCCCGCGTCTGGGTCCAGCCCTTGCCCGCCATGGGCAGGCTGGCGATCAACCGGTTGCTACCGCCCATGCGCGCCAGCACGCGCGCGCCGAGACGGCTGGCCAGCGCATAGAGTGCCGGCCGCCGGGCGACGAAGCCCCAGGCCTGCAGCGCGAAGCGCTCCTGCCACGGACGCAGGCCGCGCTCCATCTGCTTCTCGCGCAATTTGCGCAGCAGGTCCGACAGCGGGATCGATGCCGGGCACACGCGATTGCATTCGCCGCACATCGTGGCCGCCTGCGGGAGGTCCACGGCATTGGCCAGGCCCACGTAGCTGGGCGTCAGCACGCTGCCCATCGGCCCCGGGTAGACCCAGCCATAGGCATGGCCGCCGATCTTCTGGTAGACCGGGCAATGGTTCATGCAGGCGCCGCAGCGGATGCAGCGCAGCATCTCCTGGAACTCTCCGCCGATCAACCCGCTGCGGCCACCGTCGACGAGCACGAAGTACATATGCTCGGGACCATCGCGCTCGCCTTCGGCACGCGGGCCGGTCAACAGCGAGAAATAGTTCGAGATGGCCTGCCCCGTCGCCGAACGCGGCAGCAGCCGCATTACGGTCGCCAGGTCTTCCAGCGTCGGCAGCACCTTCTCGATGCCAGTGACGGCCACATGCACGCGAGGCATGACGGTGCACATGCCTTCATTGCCCTCGTTGGTGACCACCGCCACCGAACCGGTTTCGGCAATGATGAAATTGCCACCGGTCACGCCCATGTCGGCGGACAGGAACTCGGGACGCAGCACCTCGCGCGCTTCGCGCGTCATTTCCGGGATATCGGTCAGGCGCGGCTTCTGGTGGACCTTCGCGAACAGGTCGGCGATCTCGTCCTTGTCCTTGTGCACCACCGGCGCAATGATGTGTGACGGCGGCTCGGAGTCGTTGATCTGCAGGATGTACTCGCCGAGATCGGTTTCGATGCTTTGCACGCCCATCTCGCCGAGCACCTGGTTCAGCCGCATCTCTTCGGTCACCATAGATTTGCTCTTGATGACCTTCTTCACGCCGTGCTTCTGCGCGATCTCCGCGACCAGGCGCGCCGCATCTGCCGTGGTCTCGGCGAACAGCACCGTGGCGCCGCGGCGCGTGGCGTTTTCCTCGAACGTGGCAAGCCAGACATCCAGGTTTTCCAGCGCGCGGTTGCGGCGCTCTTTCAGTGCGGCGCGGGTCGCATCGAAATCGATATCACGGATGGCATCCGCGCGCGCGGTGACGAACTTGGTGGAGAGCTTCTTGAGGTTCTGCTGCAGGCGCTGGTCAGCCAGCTTCTGGCCGGCGCGCGCCTTGAATTCCATGCTGTGGACTTGCATCGTCGCGTCTCCGCTGCTCAGGCGTCGCCCGCCAGGATCTGCGCGATATGCAGCACGCGCGTCTGCATATCGCCGCTGCGGCGCAGGCGGCCTTCGATATTGAGCATGCAGCCCAGGTCGCCCAGCACCACCGCATCCGCGCTGCTGGCCTTGATATTGGCGCACTTCTCGTCAACGATCGCCGTCGAGATATTGCCGTACTTGACCGAGAAGGTGCCGCCAAAGCCGCAGCAAGCCTCGCAGTCCTTCATCTCGGTGAGCTGCACCCCGGGCAGCTTGCCCAGCAGTTCGCGCGGCTGCGCCTTGACGCCAAGCTCGCGCAGGCCCGCGCACGAATCGTGATACGTAACGTGGCCGGTGAAATTGGAATCGAACTGTTCGATCTTCGCTACGTTCACCAGGAAATCGGTCAGTTCGAACACCCGTTCGCGCAGCCGTTCATAGCGGCCGTTGAGTTCCGGGTCATCGCGCAGCAGGTCCGCATAGTGCTGGCGGATCATGCCGCCGCAGCTTCCCGACGGCACCACCACGTAGTCGAACATCTCGAATTCGCGCAGGAATTTTTCCGCCAGGTCGCGCGACACGGCGCGCTCGCCCGAGTTGTAGCTGGGCTGCCCGCAGCAGGTCTGGGCTTCAGGCACCATCACCTCGTAGCCGGCGCCTTCCAGAAGCTTCAGCACGGAGAAGCCGATCTCCGGGCGCATGAGGTCCACCAGGCAGGTGGCGAACAGGCCAACTCGCATTTGCTTTCTTTCTCCAGACCCCGAAACCCCGCAATTATGCGCGCTTGCGCCGCGGAGTGGCGCACAAACCATTCAGGCGCGCCGTGCATTCCGATCAGGCCGCAACACCGTCATCGGCGACACATCACGACAGGATTCTTACCGGAATGTCATTTCACCTATTGAAATTTTCACGATGCGAGATAGAATCAGGCAAACGCTTAATTTGCCGCAGGGCAACATTTCCTTATGTCAGACGCAGACAAGTCGCCTGGAAAGACATCGATCCAGGTTATTGAACGCATGATGACGCTGCTGGACGCACTGGCCCAGCACGCCGACCCGGTCAGCCTGAAAGAGCTGTCGATGTCTACCGGACTGCACCCTTCCACCGCGCACCGTATCCTCAACGACATGGTTGCGTGCCGCTTTGTCGATCGCTCGGACCCGGGCAGCTACCGGCTGGGCATGCGCCTGCTGGAGCTTGGCAACCTGGTCAAGGCACGCCTGTCGGTGCGCGACGCGGCGCTCGCGCCAATGCGCGCACTGCACCGTGTCACCGGGCAGACCGTCAACCTGTCAGTGCGCCAGGGCGACGAGATCGTGTATATCGAGCGGGCCTACAGCGAGCGCTCCGGCATGCAGGTGGTGCGTGCCATTGGCGGACGCGCGCCGCTGCACCTGACGTCGGTGGGCAAGCTGTTCCTCGCAGCCGACGAGTCCACGCGCGTGCGCAGCTATGCCACGCGCACGGGACTGGCCGGGCATACGCGCACCTCGATCACCGACCTGACCAAGCTCGAGCGCGAACTGGGCTGGGTCCGCAGCAACGGCTACGCCCGCGACAACGAAGAGCTGGAACTGGGCGTGCGCTGCATCGCCGCCGGCATCTACGATGATTCGCGCCGCCTGGTGGCCGGCCTGTCGCTGTCGGCACCCGCCGACCGCCTGCAGGACAGCTGGCTGCAGAACCTGAAGGATACGGCGCTGCAGATTTCGCGCGGCATGGGGTATGTGATGGAGTCTGAAGCCGCCTGATCGGCTTTGGCTTGCCGGCGGCTAAGGGAACTTCCGCCCGCCGCCGGTTCAGCCGATCATGGCCACGCGGTCTAAGGGTTTACGTGCAGTTTTCAGATAACCTGAAAACCCTATAATCGGGCGGCTATGCGAACCCGAGCCATTACCTTGACCGAACAGGTCACGCGCCAGATCCGGACCGACATTGAGAACGGCGTTTATCCCGTAGGCAATCGACTGCCCACGGGCAAGCAGCTGGCCGATCAGTACGGCGTCAGTGCTGCCGTGATCCGTGAAGTGACCGAACATCTGCGTTCTCAAGGCTTCGTGGAAACGCGCCAGGGCGTGGGTTGCACCGTGCGTTCCCGTACCGGCGCGGCGGGCTTCCAGCTTCCCGGCGAGCCCGACCTGGGACGGGCCGAGCTGGCCGACCTGTATGACCTGCGCATGGACCTCGAGAGCGCGGCAGCCGCACTGGCCGCCATGCGGCGCAGCGCCGACGATGTCGATACCCTTGCCGGGCTGCTGCATCGGCTGAAGACGCATCTTTATGATGCCCAGCCGGCGGTCGATCTCGATGCCGCGTTCCACATCGGCATTGCCAGTGCCACCCACAACCCGTACTACCGCCAGCTGCTGCAGTACATGAACCTGCAGCTGCACCAGGCCGTTGCCACCGCGCGCGCCAACACGCTGCAGCAAGCGCAATTGCCTGAGTCCGTGCACCAGGAACACGAGGCCATCTTCGAGGCGATCCGTGACGGCAATGCCGAAGCGGCGCGCCAGGCCACCATCCGCCACCTGCAATGCGCGGCGCAGCGACTGGGCTTGCCCCTGCGCGCACGCGCCGCCGATCCCCTGCCCTGAAAACAGAAAGCTGAAAGCGCTCCCTCCATGCCAGCCGCCAACCTGCCCCAGCGTCTCACCGAAGCCCTTGGTCCCGACACCGTGCTCGCCCAGCCCGACGACATTGCGCCGTGGCTGTCCGACTGGCGCGGCATTTACCGGGGCCAGGCCCAGGCGGTGGTCCGCCCGCGCACGGTCGACGAGGTCTCGCGCTGCCTCGCGCTCTGCCAGCAGGCCGCGGTACCGGTCGTGCCGCGCGGCGGCAACACCGGCCTGTGCGGCGCCGCCACGCCCGACCGCCAGCCGCTGAACGTGGTGCTGAGCCTGGACCGCATGCATGCGATCCGCTCGCTCGACACCGTGGCCAACACCATGGTTGCCGAAGCGGGCTGCATCCTCGGCAACCTGCGCCGCGCCGCGGCCGACGCCAACCGGTTGCTGCCGCTGAGCCTGGCGGCGGAGGACTCGTGCCAGATCGGCGGCAACCTGGCCACCAATGCCGGCGGCGTCAACGTCGTGCGTTATGGCATGACGCGCGAACTGGTGCTCGGTGTCGAGGCCGTACTGCCCAACGGCGAGGTCTTCCACGGCCTGCGCACGCTGCGCAAGGACAACACCGGCTACGATCTCAAGCAGTTGTTCATTGGCTCGGAAGGCACGCTCGGTGTCATCACGGCTGCTGCACTGCGCCTGTTCCCGCGTACCGATACGCGCAGTGTCGTGCTGGCGGCAGTGGAATCGCCGCAGCAGGCGCTCGAGCTGTATTCCCTGCTGTTCGAGCAGTGCGGCGCACGGCTGCAGGCTTTCGAGTTCTTCACCGGCGCGTGCCTGGACCTGGTCCTGACGCATGCCGAAGGCGTGCAAGAACCCTTTGCGCAGCGCTATCCCGCCTACGTTCTGGTGGAACTGGCCGACACCGCCGAAGAAGAAGCGCTCAATGCGCTGCTGGAGCGCGTCATTGGCGAAGCGCTCGAACGCGGCCTGTGCCTCGATGCGGCGGTGTCTGCATCGCTGGCCCAATTGCAGGCGCTGTGGAAGCTGCGCGAAGAAATCTCCGAAGCGCAGCGCGCGGACGGGCCGCACCTGAAACACGACGTGTCGCTGCCGATCGAACAGATCCCGGCGTTCATGGCGTCGATGGAAGCGCGCCTGCGCGCGCTGGACCCGGCGATCCGGCCCTTCATATTCGGGCACTTTGGCGATGGCAACCTGCACTACAACCTGTCGCGCCCGGCGGGAGCGCCGAAGGACTGGGCAGCGACGCACGAAGACGTGGTGACCGGCACCGTGCTCGATGAAGTGATGCGCTACGGCGGCAGTATCAGTGCGGAACATGGCATCGGGCAACTCAAGCGGCATGCATTCCTGCAATACAAGGATCCGCTGGAGCTGCGTTTGATGCGCGAGGTCAAACGCGCGTTTGACCCGGCCGGCATTATGAATCCGGGCAAGCTGCTCTGAAGGGTGAAGCCCATAAAAAACGCGCCAACCGTGGCGCGTTTTTTGGGGCAGGCGGAGTTCAGGTTCCGCGCGCCGAAGTCAGGATCGCCTGCGCGCCGCCGGGCGACTGCGTGAGGTTCGGCGACGACGGAAACGCATGGGGCTGCGGTGCCGACGGCGAGGCATGTTCCAGCCAGTCACGCACGCGCGTGGCGTCGGCAAAACGCGAGAGCTTGCCCACGGAATCCAGGAACACCATCACAACGTTGCGGCCGTTGACCTTGGCCTGCATGACCAGGCATTGGCCCGCTTCGGAAATGAAGCCGGTCTTCTGCAGGCCGATGTCCCAGTTGCCGCCGCGCACCAGGCGGTTGGTGCTGACGTAGTGCTGGGTACGGCCAAGCACATTCACTTCGTGCTCGGTCTGCGTCGAGAACTCGCGGATGGTCGGGTTGCGGTAGGCCGCGTTGACCATGCGCGCGAGGTCCATGGCGCTCGACACATTGCTGCTCGACAGGCCGTTCGAGTCCACGAAGTGGCTGTCGTTCATGCCCAGTTCACGGGCCTTGCGGTTCATCGCCTGGACAAACGCGGGCAGACCACCCGGATAGTTGCGACCCAGCGCCGATGCCGCGCGGTTCTCGGACGACATCAGCGCCAGCAGCAGCATTTCCTGGCGCGTGAGCTGGGTACCGAAGCGCAGGCGCGAGCTGCTGTGCTTCTCGGTGTCCCGGTCTTCTTCCGTAATGGTCAGGGTCTCGTCCATCGGCAGGCGAGCATCCATCACCACCAGTGCAGTCATCAGCTTGGTGATCGACGCGATCGGCAGCACCGCGCTCGGATTCTTCTGGAACAGCACCTCGTTGGTGTTCTGGTCCATCACGAGCGCGACGCTCGATCGCAGGGCCAGCGCATCCTCGGTATCGCGCAGCCCCATGGCCTCGCCGAGCGACGGCTTGGCTGGCGTAAACACCGCCCGCACGGGCGCGGCCCGGTTCGACGCCACGACACGGTGCCGGCCGTTCTTCACCACCATCACCTTGCGGGAAGACGCGGCCTCGGCCTTGGCCGTCGTGCGCTTGCTGCCCGAACTGGCCTTTTTCTCGGCTTTGAGCGACTTTGTCGGCTTTTTCGTGGAATTTTCAGTGGAAGTCGACTTGGTGGCAGCCTCGGCCAACGGGGCTGCCAGCATCGACGCGGATGCCAGCACGGCTACGGCTACGGCGCTCAGGGGCGTCGAGCCGAAGAATCTGGAAAAAATGGAATCAGACCGGAACATGATTCGTTCAGCGCATCGGGGATGGCGCTAGTGTAGGAAATTAAGAAATTGTTAGCAAGATTAAAGACTTACGAAGGCTACTTAAAGTTCGATTTGCAAACATTTCCACAATGCGGAAATTGTTGACTCTTCGTCACGTGCGTCATCGTAGACCTCCTGTAATTCACTGCGCGGCTGCGGGTTCACCCGCCACTGCGGTAGTCTTGGTTTGTATGTCGGCGCGAATCGTTACACATTGACACATATCTCACTATGAGAGGAAACGCGCAAACCCACTAACCGGTTCACGTTCAGTGTTAAGGCGATTTTCTATCGCCTCCGGATCCGCATAGCCCAGGGACATGCCGCACACCACCATCTCCTCGCCTGGCAGGCGCAGGTGATCGCCAATGATCTTGTGGAACTGCGTGAACGCGGCCTGCGGGCAGGTATCGAGCCCGCGCGCCCGGGCGGCGACCATGATGCTTTGCAGGAACATGCCGTAGTCGAGCCAGCTGCCCAGCTCCATGATGCGGTCGATGGTGAAGATCATGCCGACCGGCGCATCGAAGAAGCGGAAGTTGCGCGCGTGCTGTTCGTGCATGCGCGATTTATCCTCGCGGCTGATTTCCAGCAGGCCATACAGGTCCCAGCCTACCTTGCGGCGCCGGTCCAGGTAGGGGTTCACCCAGGAGCGCGGGTAGTACGGATACTCTTCCAGGTACTTGCTGTCGCGCTCGGGGTCTTCGTAGGCGGTCAGCAGGTCCGCGCACAGCCTGGCCTTGGCGTCACCCGCCAGCACATAGACATGCCACGGTTGCGTGTTGGTGCCTGATGGCGCGCGGCTGGCGACGGCGAGAATCTCTTCCACCGTTTCGCGTGGCACGGGCGTATCCAGGAACGCCCGGACCGAGCGGCGCGTGAGGATGGCCCGGTCGACGCAGTCGACCGCCTGCTGCACAGCAGCCTCGGCGGCCGCTTGCTTGCGAGCTTGCGCGTCCTGCGACATCTTGCCTTCCTCCATCACGCCACGCCCGGCGCTTGTGCGCCAGCCACCGCCAGTGGCTGCAGCGCGCGGCGCAGCGGCTCGGGCAGGGGCACCGGGCGACGCGTGACGCGATCGACATAGACGTGGACAAAATGCCCTTGCGCCGCCGCGATCTCGTTATCGCCGCTGAACAGCCCCACCTCATAGCGCACGCTGCTGGTTCCCAGCCGCGCCACCCGCAAGCCAGCCGTGACCGTGTCCGGGAAGCTCAGCGACGAGAAGTAGTTGCACTGCGTCTCGATCACCAGCCCGATCGTGCTGCCCGATTCAAAGTCGAGCACGCCTTCCCGGATCAGGTACGCATTCACGACGGTATCAAAATAACTGTAGTAGACAACGTTGTTCACGTGGCCATAGACATCGTTATCCATCCAACGCGTGGTGATGGCCTGGGCGTGCGGATAGGCGCTGCGGTGCTCGGCTTGCGGTTTCATGGGAACGTTGCGGAACAGGAAAGAAGGAAGAACGCGAAACGACTAGCGCCGGATGACCAGTGCGACGCCCGCCGCGGCCAGGGCCATACCGGATGCCGCCAGTGGCGGAAAGCGCTCGCCGAACAGCAGCCATGCCATCACGGCCGTGGTCGGCGGCGTCAGATACATGAGGCTGGAGACTCGCGTCGCCGCACCCTGCCGGATCAGCAGGAACAGCAGCGAAATGGCTCCGATCGAGAGCGCGACCACCGACCAGGCGAGCGCGCCGACCATCTCGGCGGTCCAGTCGACGTGGCGAGTCTCGAACATGAACATAAAGGGAACGCAAGCCAGCGCGGATGCCGCGAACTGGATGACGGAGCCGATGCGCAGGTCGAACACGGCGCAGAAGCGCTTCTGGTACAGCGTGCCGAAGGTGATGCTTAGCAACGCCCCGCCCGCGAGCAGCACGCTGGTCGCGGACAGTCCGCTGGCACCCAGTTTGTTGGCCACCACCAGGCCGACTCCCACGATGCCAAGCAGCAGCCCCAGCCACTGGCGCATGCTGATGCGCTCGCCCAGGCGCGCGGAAATCAGTGCGGTCAGGATCGGTTGCATGCCGACGATCAGGGCCGACATGCCGGCTGGCATGCCCAGCTTGACGGCGGCCCAGACGCCGCCAAGATAACCGGCCTGCAGAAACAACCCGGCTACCGCGATATGGCCAACCATGCGCCAGTCGGCACGCCCTTCGCGTTGCGGCAACGGCACGCGCGCGAGCCACACGAAGGGCACCATCAGCACCAGGACGCCGACAAACCGCAGGAACAGGAACGTCATTGGCTCGGCATGCGGCATGCCATACCTGGCCACGATAAACCCCGTGCTCCAGATCAGCACGAACAGCCACGGCATGCTGGCAGACCAGAGGGTTCGCCGCGCGCTTGCGCCAGCTTCAGCCATCGTGCTCATGCCGACACCTTCCGCGCCGGCGTGACACCATCGTCCCCGGCCCGCGGCGCCACGCGAAACGCCAGCCCGGGAATGCCGGTCACCGCTTCACCCGGCATGCTGTATTGGCGCATCGCGAAGCGATGGCCCCGCGGCAGCGGCAGCACGAAGTGATTGGCGTAAACGGCAGGCATGGCGTGGCGAAAGGAGCGTTCTTGTTGTGGGCGCGACGCTTGCATAGTCAAGCGTCGGCAGGCTGCGATGGTAGCACCGCTGGAAAACCCGCGGTACCGCGCACGATGCATGGCGCTACCGGCACATTCCGAGCCGATTTCCGTTGCATTTTGTGCGACGCACAAAAACTGCTTGACACCGCCCTGGCTTTCCCTAGAATTGCAATTGTTGCGGCGCACCAAAGCGAGTGAGCGAGCGCCCGACCTTGATCCCCACGCCTGGGCTGGACGACGCGGAACGATATCCGTCACGGTCCTGAAATCCAGGCGGTTTAATTTTGCTTGACCTTGAAGTTCACCACTGGAGACCAGCAATGATCCTCACCCCGGAACAAGTCGCAGCAGCGCAAAAGGCTAACCTGGAAACCCTGTTTGGCCTGACCACCAAGGCTTTCGAAGGCGTCGAGAAGCTCGTCGAGCTGAACCTGCAGGTCGTCAAGACCACCTTCGCCGAAAACGTCGACAACGCCAAGAAGGCGCTGTCCGCCAAGGATGCCCAGGAACTGCTGGCCATCCAGGCTTCGCTGGTTCAGCCGGTCGCTGAAAAGACCCTGGCCTACACCCGTCACCTGTACGAAATCGCTTCGGAAACCCAAAGCGAATTCACCAAGGTCGCCGAAGCCCAACTGGCTGAAGGCTCGAAGAAGGTGCAGGCTCTGGTCGACAACCTCGCCAAGAACGCACCGGCCGGTTCGGAATCGACCGTGGCCATCGTGAAGTCGGCCATCTCGGCTGCGAACAACGCCTACGAGTCGGTCCAGAAGGCCACCAAGCAGGCTGTCGAGATCGCCGAAAGCAACTTCCAGGCTGCCGCTTCGGCCGCCAGCAAGGCTGCCCAGCAGGCCAGCGCCACGGCCCGCAGCGCGGCTGTCAAGAAGACCGCCTGATAGCCAGCTCGGCTGACAGGTAGTGCCAGCGACCGGCCCCGTGCCGGTCCGTTGGCAAAGCGCACCGCCGGACGGCGCGTTTTGCCAACGATGATGGCGACAGCCGCAACAGGCTTGCCGCTAGCGTGCCAGTGTCTCCTCGGTACCGCGGTCTCCTTGTCCAAAGGTATCGTTCAAGCCCGACCCTAAAGGTTCGGGCTTTTTTTCGCCTTCTTCGCGCGCGCTGCCCTCTTTCACTCGAATTTCCGGCCGCGCCGATGCCTTCCAAAGCGCGTCCGCAGCGTTGTCCTTGCCCAATGCCGGAGCGGGCGACTATCGTTAGCAAGGTGCAGCCCGCGGCATTCTGGCATGCCAGGGCCCGCCCTTCGGATTTACATGGCGCGGCGCAATACCGGGCCATGCCGGCATGCGTGGCGCAGCGCTTGCGCGACGCAACAGCATCTGGGAGATGCCATGAAGACGCAGCGCCACATCACGACCTACATCGTCATCGCGATGATCCTCGGCGGCGTGGTCGGCTACGGCTGTCATGTCGCCTTTCCCGATCCCAAGCTGGCAAAAGAGATCGCGGGCTACATCTCGATCATCACCGACGTCTTCCTGCGGCTGATCAAGATGATCATCGCGCCGCTGGTGTTCTCGACCCTCGTCATGGGCATTGCCCACATGGGCGATGCCAGCACCGTCGGCCGCGTAGGCATCAAGGCGATGGGGTGGTTCATCACCGCATCGCTGGTATCGCTGACGCTGGGCCTGATCATGGCCACCATGCTCCAGCCGGGCGTCAATATCGGCCTGCCGCTGCCCGACGTCGGCTCCGCGACCAATCTGAAGACCAATGCCTTCACGCTGAAGGATTTCGTCGCCCACCTGGTGCCCAAGTCGGTAGCCGAGGCCATGGCCAACAACGAGATCCTGCAAATCGTGGTGTTCTCGATCTTCTTCGGCACGGCCCTGGCCACGCTTGGCGAACACGGCAAGCGCATGGCCGGCGTGATCGAGGATCTCGCGCAGATCATGCTGAAGATCACCGGTGCGGTGATGTGGCTGGCGCCGGTTGCAGTGTTCGCCGCGATCGCGTCGACGGTGACGACCCAGGGCCTTGGCATCCTGCTGACCTTCGCCAAGTTCATGGGCAGCTTCTACCTGGCCCTGTTCGTGCTATGGGGCTTGCTGACGCTGGCGGGCTTCGTGTTCCTGGGGCGACGGATCTTCAACCTGATCAAGCTGATCCGCGAGCCGTTCCTGCTGTCGTTCTCGACCGCAAGCTCCGAAGCCGCGTATCCGAAAATGCTCGAGGCGCTAGACAAGTTCGGCGTCAACCGCAAAATCTCCAGCTTCGTGCTGCCGCTGGGCTACTCCTTCAACCTGGACGGGTCGATGATGTACTGCACGTTCGCCGTGCTGTTCATCGCCCAGGCCTATGACATCCACTTGCCGATGAGCACGCAGATCACCATGCTGTTGCTGCTGATGCTCACCTCCAAGGGCATGGCCGGCGTGCCGCGCGCCTCCCTGGTGGTCATCGCCGCCACGCTGAACCAGTTCAATATTCCCGAAGCCGGCCTGCTGCTGATCATGGGAGTGGATCAGTTCCTCGACATGGGCCGTTCGGCCACCAATGCCGTGGGCAATTCGATCGCCTCCGCCGTGGTGGCCAAGTGGGAAGGCCAGCTCGCCAGCGAATCGACGCTCGATACCGGCGACCAGGGCGGCATGGGCGGGGTGGACGACGAGCGCGAGGCGCTGGCCAAGCCCGAGACCGCGCGTGCCTGAGCGCTGGCGCGCAGACCGCAAAGGAGCGACCCATGTCTTGCACTGTTGCCCGGTGTGGCCGCTTTGTGTGGTGGCGGATAGCGGCACTATGCCTCGCGCTGTCCGCCGGCCTGGCGCTGGCGCAGGAGCCGATCGCCCTTTCCGGCACACTGAAAAAGGCCAAGGAAACCGGCACGCTGACCATCGGCTACCGGGAATCTTCCCTGCCTTTTTCGTACCTTAACCAGATTCGCCGGCCGATCGGCTATTCGATCGATATCTGCTCGGCCATCGTTCAGGCCGCCGGGGCCGACGTCGGCCGCGACCTGACCATCAACTGGGTGCCGGTGACTTCCGAGAGCCGCATCGAAGCGATGACGTCCGGCAAGATCGACCTCGAATGCGGCTCCACCACGCGCAATGCCGAGCGCCAGCAGCGCGTGTCGTTCTCACCGGTGATTTTCGTCGCAGGCACCAAGCTGCTGGTGCCGCACGGCTCGCCAGTCCGCACGTTCCAGGACCTCAAGGGCAAGACTGTGGTGGCCACCGCCGGCACCACCAATGCGGACGCCATCGAGCGGCTGTCCGCACGCTTCAATCTGGACGTGACCCTGATCCGCGCCCGTGACCACGCCGATGCCTTCGAAGTGCTGCGCCACGGCGGCGCCGACGCCTATGCGGGCGACGATGTGCTGCTGTACGGCTTCCTCGCCAAGTACGGGCTCGGCAAGAAATATGACGTGACGCGCGACTTCCTGTCGTACGATCCCTACGGCATCATGCTGCGCAAGAACGACCCGCAGTTCGCCGCGGTCGTCGACAAGGCGGTTCGCGACCTGATGACCTCAGGCGAGCTTGAGCGCCTGTACAAGCAGTGGTTCGTCAACCGCTTGCCCACTGGCGAACGCCTGGGCATCCCGATGAGCGCCCAGCTCGAAGACATCATCCAGTCCACGCCTCAGCAGCCGGAATAGACGTCAACTGGCTAGCGCGGCCGTCCCCTGCCGGGCTAAATCGGCGGCGGCTCCAAATTCCTGTCGGTTAATTGCGTAATGGCAAAAAGAAACCCGCCGCACGGACGGGTTTCGATGCTTGCAGCTTGCCGCAATCAGCGCTTGCGCGGCGGCGGCACGTCGGTGCAGGTCCCTTCGTAGATCTCCGCGGCCATGCCGATCGACTCGCCCAGGGTCGGGTGCGGGTGGATCGTCTTGCCGATATCCACTGCGTCCGCGCCCATTTCGATGGCCAGGCAGACTTCGCTGATCAGGTCGCCGGCATGCGTGCCGACGATGCCCCCGCCGATGATGCGATGGGTTTCCTCATCGAAGATCAGCTTGGTGAAGCCCTCGTCGCGGCCATTCGCAATGGCACGGCCGGAAGCAGCCCACGGGAACAAGCCCTTGCTGTACTTGATGCCCTGCTCCTTGCACTGGTCCTCGGTCAGGCCGGCCCAGGCCACTTCCGGATCGGTGAAGGCAACCGACGGAATCTGCTTGGCATCGAAGTAGGCCTTTTCGCCGTGCGCCGCTTCCGCGGCCACGTGGGCTTCATGCACCGCCTTGTGCGCCAACATCGGCTGGCCGACCACGTCGCCGATCGCGAAGATGTTCGGCACATTGGTGCGCATCTGCGAATCGACGTTGATGAAGCCGCGGTCGGTCACGGCCACGCCGGCCTTCTCGGCGCCGATGCGCTTGCCGTTGGGCGAACGGCCCACCGATACCAGCACCAGGTCGTAGCGCTGCGCCTCGGTCGGGGCCTGATCGCCTTCGAACTTCACGTAGATGCCGTCCGGCCTGGCTTCCACCGCGACGGTCTTCGTGTTCAGCATGACCTTGCCGAAACGGTCCTTGTTCTTCTTCTCCCAGACCTTGACCAGGTCGCGGTCGGCGCCGTTCATCAGGCCCGGCAGCATTTCGACGACGTCGATATCCGCGCCCAGCGTGCTGTACACCGTCGCCATCTCCAGGCCAATGATGCCGCCGCCGATGACCAGCATCTTGTTGGGCACCTCGGGCAGTTCCAGCGCGCCGGTCGAATCGACGATGCGCGGGTCTTCCGGGATGAACGGCAGCTTCACCGCCTGGCTGCCGGCGGCGATGATCGCCTTCTCGAAGCGGATCACAGTTTTCTTGCCCGTGGCCTGCTTGCCGTCGCCTTCGGTGGCATCCACTTCCAGATGGTGCGGATCGAGGAAGGTGCCGATGCCACGCACCACCTGCACCTTGCGCGCCTTGGCCATGCCGGCCAGGCCGCCGGTCAGCTTGCCGACCACCTGGTTCTTGTAGTGGCGCAGGCCGTCCAGGTCGATCTTGGCTTCGCCGAACAGGATGCCGTGCGCAGCCAGCGCCTTGGCCTCGTCGATCACGGCTGCGTTGTGCAGCAATGCCTTCGACGGGATGCAGCCGACGTTCAGGCAAACGCCGCCGAGCGTGGCGTAGCGTTCCACCAGCACGGTATTCATGCCCAGGTCAGCCGAACGGAAGGCAGCCGAGTAGCCGCCGGGACCGGCGCCCAGCACCAGCACGTCGCACTGGATATCGGCGCTACCCGCGTGGCTGGCGGCCACGGGAGCCGGAGCCGGGGCAGCCGATGGCGCCGGGGCCGCAGCGGCGGGCGTGGGCGCAGGAGCCGGCGCGGCCGCGGCTGCAGCTTGCGCTTCCACCGTGCAGATCACCGCGCCCTGGCCAATCTTGTCGCCCACCTTCACGCGCACGTCGACCACCTTGCCGGCTGCCGACGACGGCACTTCCATGCTGGCCTTGTCCGATTCCAGCACGATCAGCGACTGTTCCTGCTCGACCGTATCGCCCGGCTTGACCAGGACCTCGATCACTTCCACCGCGTCGAAATCGCCGATATCCGGCACCTTGACTTCGATCACACTCATGTTTGCTCCTCTTTGCGCGTCCGGGCCTGGGTGGCCTCAGGGCGCGCCGTCGTTGTTGGTTGCCGCTGCGCCGGGGGCGCCGGCCTCGTGCAGCCTTACGGTATGGACTTCAATCGGGCCTGCGGAACTCTTGTCGAACTCGATGCCGGCATCGACGCCGATGCGCGCGATGGCTGCTGCATCCAGTTCAGGCTTGTCGTAGACCGCATGCATGGCCCCGAGCGCGTAGTTGCGGCCTGAGCCAATGCCCCAGAAGCGGTCGAAGGAAAAGACCTCGCGATACGAATAGACGCCGAAAATCCCGGCCGGATTCGCGATCAGGCAGACGATCTGCGACGACTCGTACGGATCATCTTCGTCTTCCTTGGTGTTGATGAAATACTCCGACTTCAGCTTCTCATGCACCTTCAGGAAGGTCCGGAACACGTCATCGCGCGAGCCGAGCCGGCATTCCTCGCCCATTCCCGCCAGCAAGGCGCGCATGACCGGAAAATGCGCCGTGGTGCCGGCCAGCGCGACAAAGCTGTCGGCGATCGGAAACACCTTCTGGTTGCGCTCGTAGGCGCGCGACAGGCGCGTGTCACCGAACGTGACCAGGGCATCGGCCGCAATCGCCACATCGGCACCCTTCCTGACGACGACACAGGTAGTCATGGCTCGCCTCGCTCGGCTGCAAGCGCCAGGGCCATGCCCGTCACGGACATGGCCGCGGCCGCTTTAGAGAAGGATGCGGCGGAAGTCCGCCAGCAACTGCCCGAAGTACGTATTGAAGCGGGCGGCCTCGGCGCCGTCGATGACACGGTGGTCCCACGACAGCGACAGCGGCAGCGTCAGGCGCGGCGCGAACTGCTTGCCGTCCCAAACCGGCTTCATGTACGACTTGCACACGCCCATGATGGCCACTTCCGGCGCATTGATGATCGGCGTGAAGTACGTGCCGCCAATGCCCCCCAGTGACGAGATCGAGAAGCAGCCGCCCTGCATCTGGTCCGGCTTGAGCTTGCCGTCGCGCGCCAGCTTGGCCAGCTCGCTCATTTCCTGGCTGATCTCCAGCACGCCCTTCTTGTCGGCGTCCTTGATCACCGGCACGACCAGGCCGTTCGGCGTATCGGCCGCGAAACCGATGTTGAAATACTTCTTCAGCACCAGATTGTCGCCGTCCAGCGAGGCATTGAAGTTCGGGAACTTCTTCAGCGCCGCCACGGTGGCCTTGATCATGAACGCCAGCATCGTTACCTTGACGCCGGACTTCTCGTTTTCCTTGTTCAGCTGGACGCGGAAGGCCTCCAGGTCGGTGATGTCCGCTTCGTCATGGTTGGTGACGTGCGGGATCATGACCCAGTTGCGGTGCAGGTTGGCGCCCGAGATCTTCTTGATGCGCGACAGGGCCTTGCTTTCGACCTCGCCGAAGCGCGTGAAATCGACCTTCGGCCACGGCAGCAGGCCGAGTTCGCCACCACCGGCGCCAGCCGCGGCGGCCTGTGCCGGCGCGGCGGCCTGGCCAGTCATCACGCCCTTGACGTAGCGCTGCACGTCTTCCTGCGTGATGCGATTCTTCGGGCCGGTGCCTGGCACGCGGGAAACATCCACACCCAGTTCGCGCGCGAACTTGCGCACCGACGGCGACGCGTGCGCGGCCTTGCCGGTCACGCCGACCGGGGCAGCCGCAGGCGCAGCCGGGGCCGGGGCCGCGGCAGCAGGCGCCGGGGCCTGGGCAGGCGCTGCGGCGGGAGCCGGCGCGGGTGCCGCAGCGGCCGGTGCCGGAACCGCTGCGCCAGCGGCGCCTTCCAGCAGGATCAGCAGCGTGCCCTGGGCCACGTTGTCGCCGACCTTGACCTTGACTTCCTTGACCACGCCGCCTTGCGGGGACGGCACGTCCATGGTGGCCTTGTCCGATTCCAGCGTGACGACGGCGTCTTCGGCGTTGATGGTGTCGCCCGGCTTGACATGGACTTCGATCACGGGGACCGCGTCGTAGTCGCCGATATCGGGCACCTTGACTTCGATGGTGCCGCCCGCGGCGGGCGCGGCCGCAGCGGCCGGAGCGGCGGCCGGGGCCGACGCGGGTGCCGCGGCCGGGGCCGGCGCGGGAGCCGGTGCAGCGGCAGCCTGGGCAGGGGCCGGCGCGGAGGCACCGGCGGCTTCCAGCATCACCAGCACGGAGCCTTCGGACACGTTGTCGCCGACCTTGATGCGGACTTCCTTGACCACGCCGGCTTGCGGCGAGGGCACGTCCATGGTGGCCTTGTCCGATTCCAGCGTGACCAGTGCATCTTCCGCATTGATGCTGTCGCCGGGTTTCACATGCACTTCAATGACGGGAACGGCGTCATAGTCGCCGATGTCCGGCACCTTGATTTCAATCGCTTGACTCATTCAGTGTCTCCTGGGCAGGCCGGCACGCGCGCGCTTCCGCAAGCGGCGAGATTACCCTCGCCGCCCGCTTCTGTCACGCCGCTGTGCCGCAAGGCGCCTACGAAGGTCTTCGGGGCGCCCGCGGCACGGCGTTGCCGTACTGCGGGGGTTGGTGCAGGAAGCCGGTCAGACCGACATCGGGTTCGGCTTGTTGGGGTCGAGGTTGTACTTCTTGATCGCTTCAGCCACCTTGTCGCGGCTGATGGCGCCTTCGTCGGCCAGCGCCTTCAGCGCGGCCAGCGTGACCCAGTGGCGATCCACCTCGAAGAAGTGGCGCAGCTTTTCGCGGGTGTCCGAGCGGCCGAAGCCGTCGGTGCCCAGCACCACGTAGCGGCGCGGCACGAACGGACGGATCTGTTCGGCAAACGCGCGCACATAGTCGGTCGAGGCAATGACCGGGCCGCGGGCCGACTTGAGCTTCTGCGCGACGAACGACTCGCGTTGGGGCTCTGCCGGGTGCAGCAGGTTGTAGCGCTCGGCGGCGGCGCCTTCGCGGGCCAGCTCGGTGAAGCTCGGGCAGCTCCACAGGTCCGATTCGACGCCCCAGTCCTTCTTCAGCAGCTCGGCGGCGGCGATCACCTCGCGGAAGATCGTGCCCGAGCCCAGCAGCTGCACGCGCGGCGCGTTGCTGTTCTCGACGCCCTTGCGGAACTGGTACATGCCCTTGACGATGTCCTGCTCTACGCCAGCCGGCATTTCCGGATGCTCGTAGTTCTCGTTCATCACCGTCAGGTAGTAGTAGACGTCTTCCTGCTCGGCATACATGCGGCGCAGGCCGTCGTGCATGATGACCGCCAGTTCGTACTGGAAGGTCGGGTCATACGAGATGCAGTTCGGGATCACCGCGTGGAACACGTGCGAGTGGCCGTCCTCGTGCTGCAGGCCTTCGCCGTTCAGCGTGGTGCGGCCGGCGGTGCCGCCCAGCAGGAAGCCGCGCGAACGCATGTCGGCAGCCGCCCAGCACAGGTCGCCGATACGCTGGATGCCGAACATCGAGTAGTAGATGTAGAACGGGATCATCTGCACGCCGTGCGTCGAGTACGACGTGGCGGCCGCGATCCAGTCGCACATGGCGCCGGCTTCGTTGATGCCTTCCTGCAGTACCTGGCCAGTCTGCGATTCCTTGTAGAACATCAGCTGGTCATGGTCTTCCGGCACGTACTTCTGGCCTTGCTGGTTCCAGATGCCGATCTGGCGGAACAGGCCTTCCATGCCGAAGGTGCGCGATTCGTCCGGGACGATAGGCACCACGTGCTTGCCGATCTGCTTGTCTTTCAGCAGCGTGTTCAGGATCCGCACGAAGGCCATGGTGGTGGACACTTCGCGGCCTTCGCCGGTAGCCTTGAGCAGCGCGTCGAACGCGGACAGCTGCGGCACCTGCAGCGCTTCGGCCTTCTGGCGGCGTGCCGGCAGGTAGCCACCCAGGTTCATGCGCGCCTGGCGCATGTATTCCAGTTCCTTCGAGCCTTCCTCGAAGGTCAGGTACGGCACTTCGGCGAGCTTGTCGTCGGGCACCGGGATGTTGAACTGGTCGCGGAACGTGCGGATCGCGTCCACCGGCATCTTCTTCTGCTGGTGGGCCACGTTCATGGCCTGGCCGGCATCGCCCATGCCATAGCCCTTGATGGTCTTGGCCAGGATCAGCGTCGGCTGGCCCTTGTGCTCGCTGGCGGCCTTGTAGGCGGCGTAGATCTTGTGCGGATCGTGGCCGCCGCGGTTCAGGCGCCAGATGTCGTCGTCGGACCAGTCGGCGACCATCGCCTTCAGTTCAGGCGTGTTGAAGAAGTGCTCGCGCACGTAGGCGCCGCCCTTGGACTTCATGGTCTGGTACTCGCCGTCCACGCAATCCATCATGCGCTTCATCAGCAGGCCCTTGGTGTCGCGCGCCAGCAGGGAATCCCACTTGCTGCCCCACACCACCTTGATCACGTTCCAGCCGGCACCGCGGAATTCGGATTCCAGTTCCTGGATGATCTTGCCGTTGCCGCGCACCGGGCCGTCCAGGCGCTGCAGGTTGCAGTTGATGACAAAGACCAGGTTGTCCAGCTTCTCGCGGCCGGCCATGCCGATCGCGCCCAGCGATTCCGGCTCGTCGGTCTCGCCGTCGCCCAGGAAGGCCCAGACCTTGCGGTCGCCGGCCTTGGCCAGGCCGCGGCTGTCCAGGTACTTCATGAAGCGGGCCTGGTAGATGGCCATGATCGGGCCCAGGCCCATCGACACCGTCGGGAACTGCCAGAAATCCGGCATCAGCCACGGGTGCGGGTAGGACGAGATGCCCTTGCCGTCCACTTCCTGGCGGAAGTTGTCGAGCTGCTCAGGCGTCAGGCGGCCCAGCAGGAACGCGCGCGAGTAGACGCCCGGCGCCGAGTGGCCCTGCACGAAGACCAAGTCGCCGCCGCTCTGCTCCGACGGGGCACGCCAGAAGTGGTTGTAGCCGACGTCATACAGCGTCGCGGCCGAGGCGAACGACGAGATGTGGCCGCCTACGTTGGTGTGCTTGTTGGCGCGCAGTACCATGGCCATGGCGTTCCAGCGCGTGTACGAGCGGATGCGGTGCTCGATGTCCTGGTCGCCCGGGATGCGGGCCTGCTGCTCGACCGGAATCGTGTTGATGTACTGGGTTTCGGCGTGGAACGGCTGGGTAACGCCATTCACGCGTGCGTACTCGATCTGCTTGTCGATCAGGAACGCGGCGCGCTCCGGGCCTTCGGCACCCAGAACGCCCTGCAGGGCGTCCAGCCATTCATGGGTTTCCTGGGGATCGGCGTCGTTGGCGCTGGATGCGCCGAGAATCTGCTCGGGTACGGCGGACATGACTGTCTCCTGTGAATTCCTGCTCCGGAGCCCTCGCTTTTGGCATTTCGGGCCCCGGGGTGACGGGGTATCGGGGTATGACTTGCGGATGCGTCGCCGCAGCGCCTTGCATCGGAGCCGCCGCCGGGAGCCCTGTTCCGGACTCTCTCGCGCGGCAGGCGCATGGTTACCGCCCGCTTTTTGGTCGGACCGATTCTATGGAAGCAGAATGACCAGCACAAGTGAAATTTTCAAATTGCGATATCGTTTTTTATAATGTGGAATAATGACGCGGCGCACCAAACTCCACACGCACTGCGATCACCCGCACGGGTCATGCGCGGCCGCGTCGTCAACCTGGTCAGTGATTTCATTGGCGCTTTCCCCAAGCGACGCACTGCAATAATCCCGCTACACTGGCCGGTCAGCCGTCAATCCCCGTCATGCCGTTTTTCGATCGTTTCCTGTCCAGCCTGCGCGCAGCCATCCTCCCTCCCTCCGCCTCCGATACGGGCAGGGCAGCCGGGGGCGACGGCGCGCACGCCGCGCCCCCGGCCAGCACGCTGGGCGCCATCGACACAATGGCACAGGTCGATGACGGCGGCATCGTGGCCGCCCCGCCGCGCGGCCTGTGGTGGCTGCGCTGGCGCAACCTGGTCGCCACGAGCTGGTTCATGTTCATCCCGCTGGTGGCCATCGTGCTGTTCAGCGCGGCGATGGGCGTCATCCTCTGGTCACTGCACGAGACCGAGCGCCAGCAGCAGCGCGATGCCCTGTACCGCGACGCCGCCTGGGCGCAACAACGCGTGCGCCTGTCCCTGCTGAGCAACCAGGACCAGCTCGCCTCGCTGGCGCGCGACATTGCCGCGGCACAGCTCGAACAAGGTGCATACCGGACCGCCGCGCAGGAAATCCTGCGCGAGAACCCCGAGATCGTCTTTATCAACTGGCTCGACGCCACGCGCCGCGGGCGCTGGTCGCTGCCGTCGACTTCCGAGTTCGCGGGCAGGCTGCGCGAGAACCAGGACCAGCCGCTCGAGCCCGAGGTGCTCGACACCTTCGACGCCGCGCGCGAGACCCAGCGCGTGGTCTACTCGCGCCCGCTCACCAACGACCGCGGCGACAGCTTCATGCTGATGGAAGTGCCGATCGTGCGGGACAACGAGTTCCTCGGCACGATCGGCGCGCTCTACTCCATCAACGGCATCCTCACGCACCTGCTGCCGCCGGAACTGACCGAGCGCTACCGCTTCTCGCTGATCGACAAGAATAACCAGACGCGCGCCAGCACGTCGCTGCGGCCGGTGCCTGGCAATGCGCTGTCGTACGAGGTGCTGCTTGACCCGCCCGGCCACTCGCTGTCGCTGCGCGCCGACGCCTACCCGCCGCCGTCCAACCTGCCCAACAACATGCTGCTGTGGCTGGTGGTCGGGCTGTCCTGCTTCCTGTTGTGGAGCCTGTGGAGCATGTGGCGGCACACCAGCCGCCGCTCCGAAGCGCAGCGCGCGCTGCTGGCCGAGACCTCATTCCGCCGCGCCATGGAAAACTCCATGCTCATCGGCCTGCGCGCGCTGGACCTGAACGGGCGCATCACCTACGTCAACCCGGCGTTCTGCCGCATGACCGGGTGGCAGGAGAACGACCTGGTCGGCCGCCTGCCGCCCTTCCCGTACTGGCCGCCAAACGACCAGCCGGAGATGCAGAAGCAAATCGACCTGACGCTGCAGGGCAAGTCGCCGGCGGGCGGCTATGAGATGCGCGTGATGCGCCGCGACGGCAGCAGCTTCTTCTCGCGCATGTACGTGTCGCCGCTGGTGGACAGCCGCGGCCGCCACACGGGCTGGATGAGCTCGATGACGGACATCACCGAGCCCAAGCGCGCCCGCGAGGAACTGGCGGCCGCGCATGACCGTTTCACGACCGTGCTGGAAAGCCTGGATGCCGCGGTGTCGGTGCTCGCCACCGACAAGGCCGAACTGCTGTTCGCCAACCGCTACTACCGCCAGCTGTTCGGCTGGGAAGCCGATGGCCACCTGAAGCTGGCCGGCGATGACGTCGACAAGGACCAGGTTTCGAGCGACAACACCGACTACGTCGATGCGTACGCCGGCCTGCCCGCCTCGGAACTGATGCCGTACGCCTCGGACGCGCGCGAAGTGTTCGTGCCCGACATGCAGAAGTGGTTCGAAGTGCGTCGCCGCTATATCCAGTGGGTGGACGGCCACCTGGCGCAGATGCAGATCGCCACCGACATCACCATGCGCAAGGCGGCCGAGGAAATGACGCGCCAGCACGAAGAGCGCCTGCAGTTCACCAGCCGCCTGACCACCATGGGCGAGATGGCGTCTTCGCTCGCGCATGAACTCAACCAGCCGCTGGCCGCCATCAACAACTACTGCATGGGCGCGGTGGCGCGGCTGCATTCGGGCCGCAGCACGCCCGAGGACCTGATCCCGGTACTGGAAAAGACCTCGGCGCAGGCGGTGCGGGCCGGCACCATCATCAGCCGTATACGCGGCTTCGTGAAGCGCAGCCAGCCGCAGCGGCGCGAAGCCTCGCTGCACGACATCGTCGCCGACGCCGTGGGCCTGGCCGACCTGGAGGCAACGCGCCGGCGCGTGACCATCCTGACGCGCCTGCCCGCGCCGCCCATGATGATCTACGTGGATCCGGTGCTGATCGAACAGGTGCTGGTGAACCTGCTCAAGAACGCCGTGGAAGCCATGTCCGGCATGCCGGCACCGCGCGCCGGCGGCGTCGTGCGCCTGCATGCGCGCGTGGAGCCGGGCGAATTCGGCAACAACGTGCATATCGACGTGATCGACCAGGGCCCCGGCGTCGACGAAGCCACCAAGGAACGGCTGTTCGAGCCGTTCTTCAGCACCAAGTCCGATGGCATGGGCATGGGGCTGAACATCTGCCGCTCGATCATCGAATCCCATCAGGGCAGGCTGTGGGTCGAGAACAATGTCGACGGCATTGGCTGTACGTTTAAAATCATGCTGCCGCTGCAGCCGGCCATGGCCGACCAATAACGACGCAAGGCGACGCGATATCGACGCGCACCCGATCACGGGACGACCGGCACCCCTCGCCGGTGGGGTGCCGGATCTGTTACATAGCGCCGCGGACGGTTACACTGCTGCCGCAAATGAATGGTTGTCCCAGGAGACTTCATGACCGCAACGCCAAACCCTGCCCCTCACCGCGGCGAGACCGTCTTTATCGTCGACGACGATGAAGCGATGCGCGACTCGCTGACCTGGCTGCTGGAGGGCAATGGTTACCAGGTGCGCAGCTACAACAGCGCCGAGCAGTTCCTGGCGGCCTATGACGCCAGCCAGGTTTCCTGCCTGATCCTCGACGTGCGCATGCCCGGCATGAGCGGCCCGGAACTGCAGGAACGCATGATTGCCGAGAACATCGACATTCCCATCGTCTTCATCACCGGCCATGGCGACGTGCCGATGGCGGTGTCGACGATGAAGCGCGGCGCCATCGACTTCATCGAAAAGCCGTTCGACGAATCGGAACTGCGCGCGCTGGTCGAGCGCATGCTGCAAAAGGCCCGCACGGACCACTCGGCCGCCCGCGAACAGCGTGCCGCCAAGGACCTGCTGGGCAAGCTGACCACGCGCGAGCAGCAGGTGCTGGAGCGCATCGTGGCCGGCCGCCTGAACAAGCAGATCGCCGACGACCTGGGCATTTCCATCAAGACCGTGGAGGCGCACCGCGCCAACATCATGGAAAAGCTCAACGTCAATACCGTGGCCGACCTGCTGCGCCTGGCGCTGTCGCGCAACAGCTGATCCGGCAAGATGCCCCGGCGCCTGCCGGGGCATGGCAGGTGCCCGTTCCCGCCCCCTCGCTCCCGGCCAGGCCCGCGCGGTTTTAGTCGCGCAGGTATTCCTCATCCCGGAACGTCACCACCCATTGCGGCCGGTAGACCACAAAGACGGCGACCAGCATGCCGGTCAGGAACGCCTCGCCAAATGCCAGGATGACGATGGCCGCCAACGTATCGGCGGCGCTGAAGGGAAGCCCCGGGGCCATCCAGTGGCGCCAGGCAGTCTCCGCCGCCCCCGCGCCCATGGCCGCCAGGCCCGCGCAGAAGTAGCCGTGACCGAGGATGAACACGAACGGATGGCGCGGCAGCATGCGGCGCATGAGCCCCTGTAACGCAGCCGAGATCAGCGCCGGCAACAGGGCCAGCCAGACATAGCGCATCCATAGGGACGGCCAGTCGAACAAGGCCCAGCTGTGACCTGCCAGGTATTCGAGGCCGAGCATCGAGACGACGTCGACCACGAACAGCGATACCAGCGCCAGCGGCAGCCCGAACAGTGTCACCATCAGCGTCGCGCCGAGGAGCTGGACCACCAGGCCGCCTACCAGCGTGGCGCGGACCGTCCACAACAGGGCCACGAACACCATGGCGCCCAGCCAGGCATGCTGCAGGGAACTGCGCCGCAACAGGTGCCAGGGACGACGGCTCAATGCCCACGCCAATCCGGCGACGGCCACGAAGATGAGCAGCGGATCGGACAGCAGGGATGGGAGCGCGGTATGCATGCATCGATGCTACCAGCGCCGCGGCGTGCCCCGGCTTGCCAGCCGTCAAATATCCAGGGGGCCATCGGGGGCGCGGAAGGGCTGCCCGCGACCCCGTATAATTCACCTTTGAGCTCTGCCGGCCGGGCGCCGCCCCGCGACGGCGCCTTCACTCCGGCCACAAACCCGCCCTCTCCCCATGTCTGCACAACTGATCGACGGCAACGCGCTTGCCAAACAAATCCGTTCCGAAGCCGCCGTCCGCGCCGCCCGCCTGACCGAACGCGGCCACCAGCCCGGCCTGGCCGTGGTCCTGGTCGGCGAGGACCCGGCCAGCCAGGTCTATGTGCGCAACAAGGTCAAGGCCTGCGAGGACAACGGCTTCCATTCGTCGCTGGACCGCTATCCGGCCGATCTGTCCGAAGCCGACCTGCTGGCCCGTATCGACGCGCTGAACCAGGATCCGAAGATCCACGGCATCCTGGTCCAGCTGCCGCTGCCCAAGCACATCGACAGCCACAAGGTGCTCGAGGCGATCGCTCCCGAAAAGGACGTCGACGGCTTCCACGTGGCCAATGCCGGCGCGCTGATGACCGGCGCCCCGCTGTTCCGCCCATGCACGCCGTATGGCTGCATGAAGATGCTGGAATCGATCGATTACCCGCTGCGCGGCGCGCGGGCGGTGGTGGTCGGCGCCTCGAACATCGTCGGCAAGCCGATGGCCATGCTGCTGCTGCAGGCCGGCGCCACGGTCACGATCTGCAACAGCAAGACGCGCGATATCGGCGCCCATACGCGCGAGGCCGATGTTGTCGTCGCCGCCGTGGGCAGGCGCAACCTGATCACCGCCGACATGGTCAAGCCGGGCGCCGTCGTGATCGACGTGGGCATGAACCGCGACGACAACGGCAAGCTGTGCGGCGACGTGGACTTCGCCGGCGTGCGCGAAGTGGCCGGCTATATCACGCCGGTACCGGGCGGCGTCGGCCCGATGACCATCACCATGCTGCTGATCAACACGCTCGAAGCCGCCGAGCGCGTCGCCGGCTAAGCTGGCGCTGTTGTTGCGGCAGACGCCGCAACAACACTGGAAATGCCGCGGGGCTGCCCCCATTTGCAAGCCATTGCCTCTTCAGGCCAGACAAACGAGAACCGCCATGGACCAAGCCATCAACAATCCACTGCTGGACTTCACCGACCTGCCGCGCTTCTCCGAGATCCGCCCCGAGCACATCAGCCCGGCGCTCGATGTGCTGCTCGAGCGCGCCCAGGCAGCCGTGGCGCGCGCCGAGGACCCGGCCACGCCGTCCGATTGGGCCAACGCCGTGGAAGCCCTGGAAGCCGTCACAGAGCCGCTTGGCCGCGCATGGGGCGTGGTCGGGCACCTGAGCGCGGTGGCCGATACGCCGGAACTGCGCAAGGCGCACGCCGACAACCTGCCACGCATGACGGAGTTCTGGTCGTCGCTGGGACAGAGCCTGGCCCTCTATGAAAAGTACAAGGCGCTCGCGGCCAGCCCGGAATTTGGCGGCATGAGCGCCGCCCGCCATCAGCTCATCGAGAACGAACTGCGCGGCTTCCGTCTGGGCGGTGCCGAACTGCCCGAGGACCAGAAGCCCCGCTTTGCCGAAATCCAGGAACAGCAGGCGCAGCTGTCCAAAGCATTCTCCGACCACGTGCTGGACGCCACCAACGCTTACGCACTGTTCATCGAAGACCCGGCACGGCTGGCTGGCCTGCCCGAGGACGCGCAGGAAGCCGCCCGCCACGCGGCGGAGAAGGATGGCAAGCCCGGCTGGAAATTCACGCTGCACTTCCCGTCCTATTTCCCCGTGCTGCAGTACGCGGACGACCGCGCACTGCGCCAGACCCTGTACGAAGCCAACGTGACGCGTGCTTCGGAGCACGGCGCCCAATATGGCAGCGGCCAGGCCGACTGGGACAACACGGCCAATATGCGCGAACAGCTTGCGCTGCGCCGCGAAGAAGCGCGGATGCTCGGCTACCAATGCTACGGCGAAGTGTCGCTGGTGCCGAAGATGGCCGAATCGCCGGCCGAGGTGCTGAAGTTCCTGGACGAACTCGCGGTCAAGGCGCGCCCGTATGCCGAGCAGGACTGGGCCGAACTCAAGGCCTTCGCCGCCGCCGAACTCGGACTGGCCGAACTGGCGCCGTGGGACGTGGCCTACGCCTCGGAAAAACTGCGCCAGCAGCGCTATGCGTTCTCGGAACACGAAGTGAAGCAGTACTTCCCCGAGCCCAAGGTGCTGCAAGGCCTGTTCGGCGCTGTCGAGCGGCTGTTCTCGGTGAAGATCCAGCCCGATACGTCACAGACCTGGCATAAGGACGTGCGCTTCTTCCGCGTCAGCGCGGCCGACGGCACGCTGCTGGCCCAGTTCTACATCGACCTCTACGCGCGCGAAGGCAAGCGCGGCGGCGCCTGGATGGACGATGCGCGCGGCCGCAAGGTGCTGGCCGGCGGCAAGGTGCAGACGCCGGTGGCCTACCTCACGTGCAATTTCTCGGCACCGGTTGGCGACAAGCCGGCACAGTTCACGCACGACGAAGTCATCACGCTGTTCCATGAGTTCGGCCACGGCCTGCACCACATGCTGACGCAGGTGGGCGAGCTGGGCGTATCCGGCATCAATGGCGTGGAATGGGACGCTGTCGAACTGCCGTCCCAGTTCATGGAAAACTTCTGCTGGGAGTATGAGGTGCTGACCGGCATGACGCAGCACGTCGACACCGGCGAGCCGCTGCCGCGCGCGCTGTTCGAGCGCATGCTGGCGGCCAAGAATTTCCAGAACGGCATGATGACGCTGCGCCAGATCGTGTTCTCGTCGTTCGACATGCACCTGCACACCGACTTCGATCCGCAGGGCGCGAAAACCGTGCTGGACCTGTCGCGCGAGATCAACGACCGCGTGCACGTGGTGCCGCAGTACCCGCTGTCGCGCTGGCCCAATACCTTCAGCCACATCTTCGCCGGCGGCTATGCGGCGGGCTACTACAGCTACAAGTGGGCCGAAGTGCTGTCGGCCGACGTGTACGCCGCGTTCGAAGAAGCCGCGCAGCTTTCGGGCACGGTGCTCGACAGCGAAACCGGCGCGCGCTACCAGCGCGAGATCCTGTCGGTCGGCGGCAGCCGCCCCGCCATGGATTCCTTCGTCGCGTTCCGCGGCCGCGCGCCGCAGATCGACGCGCTGCTGCGCCACGGAGGCATGGCAGCATGAGCGCGGCGCTGCCCACCGCCGGCCCGATGCGTATCGCAAGCTGGAACGTCAACTCGCTGAAGGTCCGGCTGCCTCAGGTACTGCAATGGCTGGCCGAGCAGGAGCAGGCCGGCGAGCCGATCGACGCGCTGTGCCTGCAGGAACTGAAGCTGCCGGACGACAAGTACCCGCTCGCGGAACTCGAGAATGCCGGTTTCCACAGCGTCTACACGGGCCAGAAGACTTACAACGGCGTTGCCATCCTCGCGCGCGATGCCAGCATGCCGGGCCCGACCGATGTGGTGCGCAATATCCCGGGTTTTGAAGATGCGCAGCAGCGCGTCGTGGCCGCCACGTACGGCGACGTGCGGCTGGTCTGCGCCTATTTCCCCAACGGGCAGGCACCGGACTCGGACAAGTTCGTCTACAAGCTGAAGTGGCTCGACGCCATGACGGCGTGGCTGCGCGAAGAGCTGGTCAAGTATCCGCGGCTCGCGCTGCTCGGCGACTTCAATATCGCCCCCGAAGACCGCGACGTGCACGACCCCGCAAAGTGGGAGGGCCAGAACCTGGTCTCGCCGCCGGAGCGCGCGGCCTTTGCCGCGCTGGTAGAACTGGGCCTGGCCGACGCCTTCCGCAAGTTCGAACAACCTGAGAAGGCCTTCTCCTGGTGGGATTACCGCATGTTCGCGTTCCGGCGCAACGCCGGCTTGCGCATCGACCATATCCTGCTGTCACCGGCGCTGGTCGACCATTGCTCCGCCTGCGTAATCGATCGCGTCCCGCGCACCTGGGAGCAGCCGTCCGACCACACGCCGGTCGTCGCCACGCTCCACTGCCGCTGACGCGCGCACCACGCGCACGCAAGTCCGGGCAAGCCCGGCTCGCGGCGCGTAGCGGGGGCGGCTACACTGCCGCCATGCCCTTGGCCCGCCCTCGCCATCCTCTCCATTCTTCGTTGCCGCGGCCGGCCCGCAACTTCGCACCGGCCGGCCTGCTCACGGCTCGGCACGCCGCCGTCGCGACCCAGTACTCCCGCCCCGACCGATGACTGCCTCCGCAACCCGCCCAGTCCACCGGCTGCAGCGCCTGCTTCCCTGGACGCAACGCGTGTCCCGCGCCACCTTGCGCGCGGACGTGGTCGCGGGACTGCTCGGCGCCGTGCTGGTGTTGCCGCAGGGCGTGGCCTTTGCCACGCTGGCGGGGCTGCCGCCCGAGTACGGCATCTATACCGCGGTCGTGCCGTGCATCATCGCCGCGCTGTTCGGATCGAGCTGGCACGTGATGTCCGGTCCGACCAACGCCAACTCGCTGGCACTGTTCGCCATGCTGAGTCCCGTGGCGTTCGCCGGCAGTCCGGCTTATATCGGCCTGGCGCTGTCGGTGACGATCCTGGTCGGACTGATGCAGCTCGCAGTCGGCACGCTGCGGCTGGGCACGCTGGCCAATTTCATCTCGCCGTCCGTGCTGCTCGGCTTCACGTGCGGCGCGGCCACGCTGATCGGCCTCTATGCGCTCAAGGACCTGTTTGGCCTGGCCGTGCCCACCGGCACCAACGCATTTGGCGTACTGCGCTTCCTGTTCGACAACGTGGACGCCATCAACTGGGGCGCGGCCACCGTGGGCGCCATCACGCTTGGCGCGACGCTGCTGTGCAAGCGGCTCGGCAAGCGGCTGCCCTTCATGCTAGTGGGCCTCATGGCCGGCTATGGCGTGGCCTGGCTGCTAAACCGGACCGGCTGGGGCGGTGGACACCATGTCAATGTGGTGGGATCGATTCCGTCGGCGATCCCAAGTTTTCATGTGCCGGACATCTCCTGGCGCGGCGTGCCGGACCTGCTCGGCATTGCTTCGGCGCTGACGATCGTCGCGCTGGGCCAGTCCATCTCGATTGCCAAGGCGGTGGCACTGCGTTCCGGCCAGCATATCGACGCCAACCGCGAATTCATCGGGCAGGGACTCTCGAATATCGCGGGCGGCCTGTTCTCCGGCTACATCTCGTGCGGTTCGCTCAACCGTTCGGTGCCCAATTTCGAAGCCGGTGCGAAGACGCCGCTGGCGAGCGTGTTCTCCGCCTTGTGGCTGGTGGCACTGGTGGCCGTCAGCGCGCCGTTGCTGGCGCAGATTCCGCTGGCCGCGATCGCGGCCATGCTGCTGCTCGTGGCGTGGGGGCTGTTCGACTTTGCACGCCTGCGCCGCATCGCCGCGCTGAGCCGCACCGAGTTCGCCATCGCGGTGGGCACCTTCGCCGCCACGCTGGTGATCCGCCTGGAGATGGCGGTGCTGCTCGGCACCATTCTTTCGCTGGTCGCCTACCTGTACCGCACCTCACGGCCGGCAGTGCGCAGCCTCGTGCCCGACGCCGACGATCCGGGCCGCCGTTTCACACCGCTGGACGAGCTGCAGCGGCCGCAGCCGGAATGCCCGCAGCTCAAGCTGCTGCGCATGGAAGGCGCCATCTATTTCGGTGCCGTGCAGTACGTGACCGATCGGCTGCACTGGCTGCGCACGGTCAACGCCAGCCAGAAGCATCTGCTGGCCATGACCAAGAGCATGAACTTCATCGATCTCGCTGGCGCAGAGATGTGGGAAGCGGAACTGGCGGAGCGGCGGGCCACCGGCGGCGACCTGTACTTCCACCGTCCGCGCACGCAGGTGCTGCAGACCTGGGAACAAACGGGGTTCACCACCAAGCTGGGAACGGACCACGTCTTCCTGACCAAGCGACAGGCGCTGCACACCATCATCGCGCAACTGTCCCCCGACGTCTGCGCGCAGTGCCAGGTGCGGATCTTCGAGGAATGCGCGCAGCGCCCCGGCGCGCCAACGCACGCGGAAGCGCTGTGACGGCAGCGTCAAAATGACAAGTCGATGAATCGAGGCGGGAAGTTAAGGCTTGGGGTCAGGCGGATTGGCAGCGGCGGAGGATCGCGCTACCGGAATGAGGTTGATGCGGGATGGGCGCCCGCGGCTTGCCTGTGGCTGGCCGGGGCATCCATCCGGATCAGACCGGCGCCACGTGCGCGCGCTTGACAACGACCGGCTGCGGGACGCCCTGCTCGATCAGGACCACCGCTGCACGCTCGATCGTGTCGCGGCCAGCGCGGAAGGCTTCCTCCAGCGACAGGACCTGGTCCGCGCTGAATCCTTCCCACAGTGCTTCGCGTGTCACGACGCACGTTACCTTTTCGCCATTGACGATCGCGTGGAACAACAAGCCTTCGTTATTGATGTCGTAGCGCTCTTGCTCTTGGAACTTGATTTCCATCGGTGCAGCCCTCCATATGCAAGTGGAGAAACATCCTAACATGGCCGGAGCGATATCGTACGCGCCGACCTCCGCTGATCCACTCAATCCAGTGACCTCCGAACCGGTGCACCGGTTCCCTCCGCCTATGGAGCGATGCCGACGCCGCAAGCGGGTTCGCTTGCTCGCACCTGAACTTCCCTGATGCACGCAGGTGTTTGACAATTCCGGAAATCATGTTAGAATCTCGTTCTTCGTTGGGGCGTTAGCTCAGTTGGTAGAGCAGCGGACTCTTAATCCGTAGGTCGAGTGTTCGAGTCACTCACGCCCCACCAGCGAATACAAGACAAAAGGCCGGAAGCATCTGCTTCCGGCCTTTTGTTTTTGCGGCGCGGCTTTTATGACCGCGCTTTGATGCCTGCCGATAACAGGCGCCTCGCCCACTCAGGTGCCGCTGTCGCGTGCGCGCTCGAACAGTGTCCGCGCCAGCACGCGATGCTGCGACAGCACGACCGGCAGGTCGGTCGTCAGCAACTCGCCATCCCGAACCACCTCGCACCCGTTGATGACGCTGCTAGCCACATTGGTCGGCGTGCAGAACACCAGCGCGGCAACCGGGTCATGCCCAGCCCCGGCAAAGCCGACAGTCGACATGTCAAAGGCCACGAAGTCGGCCGACATGCCCGGCGCCAACGCACCGATATCATCGCGATTGAGCACGCGCGCACCGCCAAGCGTGGCAATCTCCAAGGCCTCGCGCGCACTCATGGCCGCGGGACCAAACCCGACGCGCTGCAGCAGCATGGCCTGGCGCGTCTCGCCGAGCATATGGGCACCATCGTTCGAGGCACTGCCGTCCACGCCCAGGCCGACCTTGACGCCGGCATCGCGCATCGCGCGCACCGGCGCGATGCCTGATGCCAGCCGCATGTTGGAGCACGGGCAATGCGCGACACCCGTACCGGTGCGCGCGAACAGCGCAATCCCCTCGTCGTCGAGCTTCACGCAGTGAGCATGCCAGACATCGTGGCCGACCCAGCCGAGATCCTCGGCGTACTGCGCGGGCGTCAACCCGAACTTCTCGCGCGAATAGGCAATGTCATTGTCGTTTTCGGCCAGGTGCGTGTGCAGCGACACGCCGTAGTGGCGGGCCATGACCGCGGATTCGCGCATGAGGTCGCGCGACACCGAAAACGGCGAGCACGGTGCCAGCACCATGCGCAGCATCGCGTGACGCGAACCGTCGTGGTACTGCTCGACCAGGCGCTGGCTGTCGCGCAGGATGGCAGCCTCGTCTTCCACCACGACATCCGGCGGCAGGCCGCCCTTGCTGCGGCCGACGCTCATCGAGCCGCGCGCCGCATGGAAGCGCATGCCCATCTCCTGCGCGGCGGCAATGGAATCATCGAGGCGCGATCCGTTCGGATAGAGGTAGAGGTGATCGCTCGTGGTCGTGCAGCCCGACAGCATCAACTCGGCCATCGCGGTCTTGGTCGAGACGCGGATCATCTCCGGCGTCAGGTGCGACCACAGCATGTAGAGATTGGTCAGCCAGGAAAACAGTTCGGCATCCTGCGCCGCGGGCACGGCACGGGTCAGGCTCTGGTACATGTGATGGTGCGTATTGACCAGGCCAGGAACCACCACGCGGCCGCGCATATCGATGACCTGCGCGGTGCCGTCGTCGACCATGCGGCGATACTGCGGCGGCAAGTCCGCCGTGGCACCGACCCACTGCACGGCGGGGCCGTCGGCCACCAGCGCGCCATCGGGAATTTCTCGCCGTTGCGCGTCCATGGTGACGAGCACATCGGCATTCAGGGCAATCAGGGTCATGGCGGCAGGCGTCTGGCAGGTGGATATGGCGCGAGTCTAAGACTCGTGCCGCCGAACCGAAAGCGCAGAATTCCGCCAACCCTGTCCACAAAATGTGGACACCCCAGACCGCAACGTACGGACGCGTTAGCGCACCTGGGCGAACAGCGCCGCCAGCGTCGTGCCGATGCTCCCCGCCATCAGCTCGGCCGCCGGGCTCGGTACGCCGTGCGCGCGACCGACCAGCGCCAGTGTCTGGCGCCGCAGGTAGCGGTCTCGCAGCGGCACCAGCACCAGCGCACCGCGGGCTCGCTCCTCCATGATGTCCAGCGGGTTGAGCAAGGCAATGCCGCTGCCCAGCATGACCAGGCGCTGGATCAGCGCCATCGAGGTCGACTCGGCCGCCGGCGTCACGTCGATGGCATTGCGCGCGAACGCATCGTCGAGAATGGCGCGGATGGAGAGTGATGGCGCCGGCAGCACCAGGGGATAGCCGACGCATTCGCTGAGCAGCACGGACGGCTGTTCAGCCAGCGCATGGCCTGGCGGCACCACGGCACCGATCTGCCAGTCGCTCGTCGCCAGTACGCGCAAGGTTGGCGCGGCGGGCAGGTCGTAGCCGAGGCCAAGGTCGGCGTCGCCCCGCTCCACCGCCATGACGATCTCGGCGACAGGCAAGTCCACGACGCGCACGACGATGCCTGGGTACCGCTGGCGGAATTCATGCACCAGCGACGGCAGCAGTGCCCCGGCCAGCCCCGCGGTGGCCGCCACCGTTACCTCGCCGCGCCGCGCGCCCTTGAAGTCCTCGATCCGCTCGCGCAGCGCTTCGTGCTCGCGCAATGTCTGCCGCACGTGGGCGAGAATCATCTCTCCAAGCGGCGTGAGGCGCAGACGACGGTTGATGCGCTCGAAGACTGGCGCCCCCAACTCGGCTTCCAGGTCGAGGATCTGCCGGTTGATCGCCGTGGGCGCCACGTGCAGGTGCTCCGCCGCCTTGCGGATCGAGCCGCGACGTACGACCTCGTCTAGATATCGCAGAATCCGGGCATGCATGGCGGTGGTATGGGTCATCGCGCAAGGGCATGGCCCATGCGCATCAGGAAGCTCGGCATTGTAGCGGCGAGTGCGGGAAAAGAAAGTTCAACATCCCTATTGCGTCTTACTAGATACCTTGCTAAAATCTTTTTCTTCGTTGGGGCGTTAGCTCAGTTGGTAGAGCAGCGGACTCTTAATCCGTAGGTCGAGTGTTCGAGTCACTCACGCCCCACCAGCGAATTCCCAAAAAGGTCAACCGCAAGGTTGGCCTTTTTGCTTTGGCATGTGTCCCTCCATATCCGGCCCCCTTCACGGCGACACGGCAGCCTGCGTCATTTCTTGATACGCGGGTTCTTCCCGATATCCCTTTCCGCCCTTTCCCTGTTGAATTGCGCACGGCGCACAACACGGAACGTAGTTCCGTATCGCGGAACCAAAAATCTTTCGCGACGTTTGGCTGGCTTCGCACAACGAGGACCCGCCCGCCAAGTCAGGGCCGGGAAATTCACCGACAAGCGCAGGCGATACATAATCGCCCCGAAGAACGCCCCAGATGCCCGGCCCGGCACCAATCAGTGAATGAAGAACGGAGGCACTCCTTGAAAGCAGTTCTCAAAGCAGGCGCAGCAGCCTGCATCGCGGCCATCGGCCTGATCCATTGCGGCGCGCAGGCGCAAAGCTACCCCACCAAGCCGATCCGCCTGATCGTGCCGTTCGCGGCAGGCGGCACCACCGACATCGTGGCCCGCGCCGTATCGGACGCGCTCGGCCGCGAATTGGGCCAGCCCGTCGTGGTGGAAAACCGCGGCGGCGGCGGCGGCGCCATTGGTGCCGATGCGCTGGCCAAGTCCACGCCGGACGGCTATACGCTGGGCATCGCCACCGTCAGCACGATGGCCACCAACCCGGCCACCAATGCCCGCAACCCGTATGACCCGATCAAGGATTTCGCGCCGATCACCAACCTCGTGAACGTGCCGAACGTGCTGACGGTCAACCCGAAGGTCCCGGCCAAGTCGCTGAAGGAGTTCATCGCGCTGCTGAAGTCCAACCCGGGCAAGTACAGCTACGCGTCGGCCGGCAAGGGCAGCATTTCGCACCTGGATGGCGAGCTGTTCAAGGACATCACCAAGACCGACATGGTCCATATCCCGTACCGTGGATCGGGTCCGGCGCTGAACGACACGCTGGCCGGCCAGGTCAATGCCCAGTTCGACAACCTGCCGTCCTCGATGCCGTTCATCCAGGCTGGCAAGCTGCGCGCGCTGGCCGTGGCCGCGCCCAAGCGCGTGGAGGGCCTGCCCGACGTGCCGACCTTCGCCGAAGCCGGCATGAAGGACATGAACAACATGGCATGGTATGGACTGGTCGCTCCGGCCAACACGCCGGCCGCCATCGTCACGCGCGTGCACGACGCCGCCGTCAAGGCGCTGCAGGACCCGGCCGTCAAGCGCCGCCTGGCGGACAGCGGCGCGTACACCGACGGCAATACGTCGGCACAGTACGCTGCCCAGATCAAGCGCGAACTGGACCTGCGCAAGAAGATCGCCCACGACCAGAACATCACGCTCGAATAAGGGTATCCCGACCCAGCAAAAAGCCGGCTGCGAACCAGTCGGCTTTTTTGCGCCTTGTTATTCACAATTGCCCGGTATCAAGGACATGCAATGGTTATTCTGAGTCAAGCTTGACCCTGCACAGGACGGGGCCGATCAAGAAGGCGTTCAATACCTTTAGAAGAAAGTTTCACTTTGCGGACCAGCGCCGACTCGGTACATTTGCCGGGATGATCCGCTAAACTCGGCCCCAACCGGATCGCGCAGGCGCTGCGCGACCGCCACTCGCGAGGATGAAGATGCTCAAGAAAACCGTTCCGACCCTGATCGTTGCCGCGCTTGCCACCCTGGGTGCAACCCAGTTCGCGTATGCGCAGAAAAACTACACGGAGGGCGGCGACATACACAGTGGCAGCCACACCAAGAAGAAGGCGAACCCGAACCAGAGCGCGGCCAAGTCGGGCAAGTTCGACCCGTACACGGACGGCGCCAAGCAATCGACTCAATCCGACCTGGCTGGCAAGAAATTCGACCCGAATACCGATGGCGCCAAGTCGGGCAAGTTCGATCCGTACACCGATGGCGCGAAAGCCGGCAAGTACGACCCATACACCGATGGTGCCAAGGCGCCCGCGGCGAAGTCGCAATAAGTTCGCTTCGCCGGCTCCGGAGCCGGCCCCAAACAAAAACAGCCCGCGTATGCGGGCTGTTTTTGTTTGGGGATACTCTGGCCTTCAGGCGGCCATCTCCTCCTGCTGCGCGGATTCGCGCATGGTGCGCTGGTCGCGGTAGCGCACATGCCAGGACAACGCCTCCTCCAGCAAATGCGGCGTTTGGCCGCCAAGTCGGCTGGCGCGCCGGAAGTAGTCGTTCAGCAAGTCGCGATAGAGCGGATCCGCGCAATTGTCGATCACCTGCCGCGCACGTTCGCGCGGCGCCAGGCCACGCAGGTCGGCCAGGCCATGCTCGGTCACGATGATGTCGACATCGTGCTCGGTATGGTCGACGTGCGACACCATCGGGACGATGCTGGAAATATCGCCCCCCTTTGCCACCGACTTGGTGACGAACACCGACAAATGCGCATTGCGCGCGAAATCGCCGGAGCCGCCGATGCCATTCATCATGTGCGTGCCACCGACGTGCGTCGAATTGACGTTGCCGTAGATATCGCACTCGAGCGCCGTGTTGATGGTGATGAGCCCAAGCCGACGCAGGATTTCCGGATGATTGCTGATCTCCTGGGGCCGCAGCACCAGGCGCGACCGGTACCGCTCCAGGTTCGCAAGGAAATGCTGGTAGACCGGCTTCGACAGCGTCACCGACGATGCCGAAGCAAAGGTGAGCCGGCCCGAGTCGAGCAACTCGATGGTGCTGTCCTGCAGCACCTCTGAGTACATCTTGAGATCGTGGAACGGCGAATCGATCAGCCCATGCAGAACAGCGTTCGAAATCGTGCCGATGCCGGCCTGCAGCGGCTGCAGCGACGGCGACAGACGCCCCATGCGCACCTCGCGCCCGAGGAATTCGCTCAGGTGGCCGGCGATCTGGCGCGTGCCTTGGTCGGGTGGCAGCGCGCTGGACGGGCTGTCGTCCTTGCCGGTGATGACGATCGCCGCAATCTTCTCGGGATCGATCGGGATATACGGCACGCCGATGCGCTGCTCGGCAGAAATCAGTGGGATCGGCTGCCGGTACGGGCGCTGCACCGGGAAATAGATGTCGTGGAGGCCTTCGAGCTCCAGCGGCATGTTCAGGTTGATCTCGACGATCACCTTGCGCGCGAGCATCGCGAAGCTCGCCGAGTTGCCGACCGAGGTACTCGGCACGATACCGCCCTGCTCCGTAATCGCGACGGCTTCCACCACGGCCACGTCGACGGGAGCGATCTGGCCCGAGCGCAGTTGCTCGACCGTCTCGGACAGATGCTGGTCGATGAACATGACTTCGCCGGCGTTGATCTTGCGACGCAGCGTCTCATCGGACTGGAACGGCAAGCGACGTGCGATCACGTCGGCCTGTGCCAGCACCTTGTCGATGTCGTTGCCGAGCGACGCGCCGGTCATCAGCGTGATGCGCAGCGGCTCGGTGGCGGCGCGGCGCGCCAGCGCGAATGGCACTTCCTTGCAGTCGCCCGCACGGGTGAAACCGCTCATGCCCACCGTCATGCCATCGCGGATGAGTTCGGCTGCCGTATCGGCCGAGACCACCTTGTCCAGCAGCCTTGGCAGGCGAATGCGTTCCTTGTACATCTTCATCTCCAGTTGCCGGGCGGATCCGGTCCGTCCGTGCACCGCCGGTGCTCGTGGCACAGGGGTTGGAAAAGCAGTGTAGCCATGCCAATACATTCCCACCTCGATTTAAATTCATTAAAATCATTCGTTTTTTTCATAATCACGCCAAAGGTGGGCGTGGCACCTCATGCCGCTTCGCGAACCGGCCCGGAAAAGCGGTGCAACACCCGGCATAACAGGACAAACCCTATAGGACATACAAAAGACATTCGGTTCTGTTAGTGTCTGCGGCATCAGGAAAGACCGCCCCGAAACGACCCTGATTTCGAGGCGCGGCGCCTGTGCCGCCCGGGCCGGCCAAGCTCCGGCCCAAGAGCGTTGTAATGTCGGCGACAGACATCGGGAGACGCCAACTCATGCATACCAAGCCACTCGAACCCAACGAACCGGTGGTCCTTGCCCTGATAGAGGCGGTCATGGCCTGGCAAGGTGCTTTGGAACAGACCCTTTCGGCCTCGGGCCTTAACTACGGCAAATGGGTCCTGCTGCGGGCGATCTGGCAGAACGCGTTCGTGCGTCATGAACCGCTTCCCGGCGCCTTGCTGATCGATGTCGCGTCCAGCGAACGCATGCTGGGCGAATTGCATGACGACGGCTGGGTGGAATACTCGAGCACCGGCGCGCCGCGCATCCCCGCAGCGGCGGAGGCGCGAGTCGAACGCGTGTGGGGAGCGGTAAAAGCTCTGCACTCGGTGTCGGTATCGCCCTTCAATTCGCATGAACGCGTGGCGCTGGGCACGCTATTGCAGCGCATGAAGCTGACACTGAGCGATCATTCCGCCCGCCGCAGCCGCGGCACGGCTGCCGAGCCGATCGCGGTGCCCTCTGCGGCCGTTCGCGCGGCAGCGGTCAAAGCCCCCGCCATGCAGTCTGCTTCCGCATGATCCACTGCCACTGAAGGCAGCGGAGGCCATCTGGAGGCGCCGACCAGCGCCAGTCGGTGCCATGATCGCGGGCGAACACCCGTCCGCAGACTTTTCCCTCGCACCGTGCAGTTTTTTCCTAAAGTATGAGCATGCACCGGCACATGCACCGCTTGCGTCCAGACGCGCGGCATCGGCCGCCCGCGCCTGATACCGCAAGGAGGCACCATGCCGCAGGAGAACGAAGAAAAAGTCGCACACCTGCAGGAAGAAATGCTTGCGTTCGCGCGGGAACGGCTGCCCGCGGCGGGGTTCGAGCTGCTCGAACCGATTCTGCGGCACTACTACGACCAGACCGATTCCGACGACCTGATCCATCGGGAAGTTGCCGACATGTATGGCGCCGTGATGGCGCATTGGCAAACCGCGCAAAAGTTCGTCCCGGGTACTGCGCGTATCCGCGTGTACAACCCCAACCTCGAAGAGCATGGCTGGCACTCGGACCACACCGTGGTCGAGATCGTCAACGACGACATGCCGTTCCTGGTCGACTCCGTGACCATGGAGATCAACCGGTTGGGGCTGGTGCTGCACTCGGCGATTCACCCGGTGTTCCGCGTATGGCGCGGCGCCAAAGGCGGCATCGAGAAAGTCGAGCTCGGCGGCGCCAACAGCGATGGCGATTCACGCCTGGAATCCTTTATCCATTTCGAGGTGGACCGTACCGGCGAGCAAGCGCGGCTTGAAGCGCTGCGCACCGGCATTGCCCGCGTACTCGGCGACGTGCGCGCCGCAGTGGAAGACTGGCAGCGCATGCGCGACATCACCGAGGCCACCATCGGCACCATGGCGCAGACCTCGGACGCCAGCAGTGCCGATAGCACCGAAGGGCGGGCCTTCCTGCAATGGATGCTCGACAACCACTTCACGTTCCTGGGCCAGCGCGACTACCAGCTGATCTCGCAAGACCAGCGCTATTTCCTGCGCGGCGTGCCGGATACCGGATGCGGGATCCTGCGCGAAAGCCTGCGTCCGCCCGAAGCGGAAGACCTGACGCCGCTGCCGGCCGCGGCCAGCTCCATCATCCAGGGCAGCTCGCCGATTTTCCTGACCAAGGCCAATTCGCGCTCCACCGTGCACCGGCCGGGCTACCTCGACTACATCGGCGTGAAGCTGCTCGACGCCAACGGCAAGCTGTTCGGCGAACGCCGCTTCGTCGGCCTGTACACGTCCACCGCCTACACTTCGCCGATTGCCGAGATTCCGCAGGTGTGGCGCAAGTGCGCGAACATCCTGGCCCGCGCCGGGTTCCTGACCAAGGGCCACCTGTACAAGTCGCTGGTTACGATCCTCGAACAGTATCCGCGCGACGAGTTGTTCCAGATCGACGAAGACGATCTGTTCGATATCGCGATCGGCATCCTGCGCCTGCAGGAACATCAGCGCACGCGCCTGTTCGTGCGGCGCGACCGCTTCGACCGCTTTGTCTCGTGCCTGGTGTTCGTCCCGCGCGACAAGTACAACACCGACCTGCGCCAGAAGATTCAGAAGATCCTGATGAGCGCCTTCCATGGCAATGCCTGCGAATTCACGCCGCTGCTGTCGGAATCGCCGCTGGCGCGCATCCAGCTGACCGTGCGCGGCGATCCCGGCAGCATGCCGCAGGTCGACACGCAGGAACTGGAAGCGCGCATCGTCCAGGCGAGCCGCCGCTGGCAGGACGACCTGGCCGAAGCGCTGCACGAAAGCCGTGGCGAGGAACAGGGCAACACCCTGCTGCGCCAGTACGGCAGCTCCTTCCCGGCCGGCTATCGCGAAGACTACCCGGCCCGCACCGCGGTGCGCGACATCGAACTGATGGAGCAGGCCCTGCATGGCCAGGGCATCGCCATGAACCTGTACCGCCCGATCGAGGCCGTACCCGGCGCATTCCGCTTCAAGGTCTATCGTGCCGGCGAGCCGATCGCGCTGTCGCACAGCTTGCCAATGCTCGAACACCTTGGCGTGCGCGTGGACGAGGAACGGCCCTACCTGATCGAGCCCGACAGCGGCGCGCCGGTCTGGATCCATGACTTCGGACTGGAGATCGCAGACAGCGCCAGCGGCGCCGATTTCGATATCGAACGTATCAAGGCACTGTTCGAAAACGCCTTCGCCCGCGCGTGGAACGGCGAGATCGAGAACGACGACCTCAATCGCCTGGTCTTGCGTGCCGAGCTGGCCGCACGCGATGTGACCGTCCTGCGTGCCTATGCAAAGTACCTGCGCCAGGTCGGCTCGACCTTCAGCGACGCCTACATCGTGGGCGCACTGACCGGCAATCCCGGCATCGCGGCCACGCTGGTGGCACTGTTCGTCGCACGCTTCGACCCGGCCGCGACCGCCACGCGCGAAGCGCGTTGCCAGCAGTTGCTGGCCGACATCGAGACCGCGCTGGACCAGGTCCCAAACCTCGACGAGGACCGCATCCTGCGCCTGTTCCTCGGGGTAGTCAACGCGACCGTGCGCACCAACTACTTTCACCGCGATACCAGCGGGCAGCCGCGTCCCTACGTTTCGTTCAAGTTCAATCCCTCGCTGGTCCCCGGCCTGCCCGAGCCGCGGCCGATGTGGGAAATCTGGGTCTATTCGCCGCGCGTCGAAGGCGTGCACCTGCGCGGCGGCCGTGTAGCCCGCGGCGGCTTGCGCTGGTCCGACCGGCGCGAGGATTTCCGTACCGAAGTACTGGGCCTGATGAAGGCGCAGATGGTGAAGAACACCGTTATCGTGCCGGTCGGTTCCAAAGGCGGCTTCATCGTGAAGCGGCCGCCGCCACCAACGGATCGCGACGCGTTCCTGCAGGAAGGCATCGCGTGTTACCAGACCTTCCTGCGCGGCCTGCTCGACCTGACCGACAACCTGGTGGCCGGCGCGCTGGTGCCGCCGCCAGACGTGGTCCGTCTCGATGACAACGACCCCTACCTTGTCGTCGCCGCCGACAAGGGCACCGCCACCTTCTCCGATTTCGCCAACGCGATCTCGGCCCAGTACGGCTTCTGGCTTGGCGATGCGTTCGCATCCGGCGGCTCGGTCGGTTACGACCACAAGAAGATGGGCATCACCGCGCGCGGCGCGTGGGAATCGGTCAAGCGGCATTTCCGCGAGATGGGGATCGACACGCAGGCGACGGACTTCACCGTGGCCGGCGTCGGCGATATGTCGGGCGATGTGTTCGGCAACGGCATGCTGCTGTCACCGCATATCCGGCTAGTGGCGGCATTCGACCATCGCCATATCTTCCTCGACCCCGATCCCGATCCCGTATCCAGCCTGCAGGAACGCACGCGCATGTTCGATCTGCCGCGTTCGAGCTGGGCCGACTACGACACCAGGCTTATCTCCGCAGGCGGCGGCGTGTTCCCGCGCACGGCGAAGACCATCGCGCTGTCGCCGCAGGTGCAGGCCGTGCTCGGCATATCCGCGAGCACGCTGTCGCCAGCCGAACTGATCCACGCGATCCTGATGGCGCCCGTGGACCTGCTCTACAACGGCGGCATCGGCACCTATGTGAAATCCAGCCAGGAGACCCATCAGCAGGCTGGTGACCGCACCAACGACGCCGTGCGCGTCAATGGCGCCGAACTGCGCTGCAAGGTCGTCGGCGAAGGCGGCAATCTCGGCTTTACGCAACTCGGCCGCATCGAGTTCGCGCGCCGGGGTGGCCGCATCAATACCGATGCCATCGATAACTCGGCCGGCGTGGATTGCTCGGACCACGAGGTCAATATCAAGATTCTGCTCGGCCAGGTCGTAGCCGAAGGCGAGATGACCGAGAAGCAGCGCAACAAGCTGCTGGCCGAGATGACCGATGAAGTCGGCCTGCTGGTGCTGCAGGACAACTACTACCAGACCCAGGCCTTGTCGGTGGCCGGCCGCAGCAGCGGCGCACTGCTCGATGGCGAAGCCCGCCTGATCCGCTCGCTCGAACGCGCCGGCCGCCTCAATCGCGCGCTGGAATTCCTGCCAGGCGACGAAGAGATTGCCGAACGCAAGGCCGCAGGCGAAGGGCTGACTTCGCCCGAGCGCGCCGTTCTGCTCGCCTATAGCAAGATGTGGCTCTACGACGAACTGCTCGCCTCGGATGTCCCCGAAGACACGCTGGTCGCGGACCTGCTGGTTGACTACTTCCCGGTGCCGCTGCGCCAGCGCTATGGCGATGCCATGCAACGGCATCCGCTGCGCCGCGAGATCCTGGCCACGCACCTGACCAACCTGCTCGTCAACCGGATCGGCGCGACGTTCGTGCATCGGATGCGGGAGGAAACCGATGCCCTCCCCGCCGATATCGTGCGCGCCTGCCTGATCGCGCGCGACGTGTTCGGATTGACGGCCCTTTGGCAGGAGATCGATGCGCTGGATAACCGCGTCGCCGATGCCGAGCAGGCGCGGATGTTCAGCGCCGTCGGCCAGTTGCTCGAGCGGGCCTGCCTCTGGTTCATCCGCTACCTGCGTACCGGCGGCACCGCCCAGGCGGGCATGGCTCGTTTCACGCAAGCGGCCCAATGGCTCACGCCGCTATTGCCGACCGTGCTGCCGCAAGCGGATGCCGCGGCATTGGCCGAGCGTACGCAGGCCCTGACCGGTGCCGGCGTAGAGCCGGCGCTGGCCCAGCGGGTCGCCGGCCGTGATATCTCGGCGGCCGCGCTCGATATTGCGGAAGTGGCGGCTTCCTCCAACCGCTCGCTGGAACTGGTAGCGGGGGTCTATTTCGCGCTCGATACGCAACTGAGCTTCAACTGGCTGCGGGAGCGCGCGCAGGCCCTGCCCGCCGATACGCATTGGGACCTGCTGGCGCGCACCACCACGCTCGACGACCTGGGACGGCTCAAGCGCGCGCTGATGACCAGCGTGCTGGCGCAGTCGGGGGACTATGACACTGCTGAAGCGCTGATCGATGCCTGGCGCGCCAGCCGGCAAGGCGCGCTCGAACGCTTCACCCGCATGCTGACCGAGCAGCGTGCATCCGGCGCCACGGGACTGTCGATGCTGTCAGTCGCCATTCGCGAGATCGGCATGCTCGAATGAAGCGGAAGCGCAAGCGGCGCGGCGAGGCGCGCCGCTCAGTCTTCGTCCATACCCTGCATATCCGGCTCGCGCGGGCGGAACTCGATGCCGAGCAGCACGAGCAGTTCGAAGGCATCCGCGAGCAGGTGCTTCTGCCTGGGCAGGAGGCTGGCGTACGGCATGTCATAGATCGACTGGTGCGCCGCACGCTGGCCCTTCAGCCCCCGGTCCCGGGCGATGTCCGAAAGCAGCGCCGCAAAGCCCGACAAGTCCTGGGCTGAGAGCGCGGAATTCAGCACCCTGGCAATCACCTGGGGCGACGCGCCAGCCCAGCCGATCAGGTCGGCGTTCGAGGCTGAGTTGGGAGGGTCATCGGAGATTTTCATGGGCTGTCTAACGGTCCGTGGCGCGGCTCCTTGAGCGCGAAGTGACGTAGCAATTACCCTACATGCGAGGGGTTCAACCAATTCACCGGCCATCAAGCGGCCTTACCGCCGGCATGACGGCGGCCCCGCTCAGCCATTGTGTTGCACCCATTGGCGCGCCCAGGCAATCGTTGCCAGCCGCGCCTCCTCCGCCGTGGGATATGCGGCAGGCGGCCCACCACCTTCCAGCACAACGGCTCCCGCTTCCCAAATATCGCACACAGCCTTGAACCGGCCGGCACCCAGCGCGTGGCAAAACACGTGGACCATGAAGCCACGGTATTCGATGATATCGCTGGCCGCTTCAGGCAATGGCTCCGGGTCCAGCGCAGGCTCCTGCGCAGCGAGCACGGCTTCGGCCGCCCTTGCTCCCGCCTGCCGGCAGGCGCTTCTTGCCGCCCACGTAACGAGGCAAGCCAGCGCGGCGCCGGACAGCAAGCCCAGCCCAAACCAGCAAGCCCTGCTTTGACAATGCGCCATGGCAGCCCCCAGGGTAGGTAGAGCAACGCGCAGCGGCATTCCCGCCAGTATCTGGTTCAGGTTATACCAATGGCGGCAATACGGACGGCGCGATGGCATGTCAGCCACACCGGCACATTCTCGTCCGGACCGGATGACGCAGACGCGCCGGACCTTTATACTGTACATCCATACAGTATCGCTAAGGGGCCCTGCCATGCCGCTCTATGAGTCCGACTCCGTCTTGCTGGAAGCGCACTATTTCGGTGACGATGCGGAGTTCATGCGCCTGAGTTGCGCGCAGATCAGCGTCGGCAACGGCGCCATCGTCGTGCAGGGCGTCGAGTTGCGGCACCTGCAAGGCTTGCGCTGGACGCCCGACTTCCTGTCGTTCGACGCCAGCGGCGATCACCACCGATACCCGGTCGGCCGCCCGGCCCTCATTGGTCCCGACCGCGCGCAGTTCGCGCTGCTCTGAAGGATCCGGCCGCTCAACGCTGGGCCGGTGGAAGCTGCGCGCTTGCATGCTACGATGCCTCGCAGACTCCGGGAGAGATCCATGGTCCAGAAGCGCTACCACGAACTGCCCGTCGTGGAACGGGACGCCTTTGAAGCCGCGTGTGGCCGGCACGGTTTTGTCGCTGAAGACTTTGAGGTGAGCGTGAAAGAAGATGCCGCCACTGCGCGCAGGATCATCAACGTAGGGCGTATTGTCGGCAGCCAGTTCGGGCAATACGCGACTGCGGATGGCATCGCATGGGTGGCCCTGTTCGAACGTGATCTAGCTGGCGATGCGTTTGGGTTTCCGTTGGCGGATTAAGCCGGGCAGCGACTTCAACCGGCACGCATCTGCCCACGCGACTGACCCGAGCAACGTGGCGACGGCTGCGACAAATAAGCCGCCCAATCAAACCAGCATAGAGAAAAGCATATTCACCGCGGCGATCAGGTCCCACGAACGGCCGCTGTATGCGTCCGCGGCCAACAGGCCCACCACGCACACTGAGCGAGCCAGCGTCGTGTGATGCCCCAGCCAGCCCTGGCGCTCCGGGACGGGTACCAGCATATCGTCGGCATAAAACGACGAATTGACCTGCGACACCCGCACGAGATAGTTCCGGAACCGTTTAAAGGCGCCCATGTCGACCGCACCCGGGTCATTCCAAAAATCATCCAGAGGACCCTGGAAGGTCAAACCCGGTTTGGCATAGAAACAGCGCCCCAGCGCTATCACGGGGACGCGGTGAAACAGCGCCTGCAATCCGGTGGTAGAGTTGGCAGTCACCAGACCCATGCAGCGATGCAGAAGCGACGGCAGGTGCGCGTCATGGATGTAGAGCACCCGACCGGCGACGCCGAATCTTGCCGCGCAGGCGTCAATGGCAGCCGCGTAGTCCGTGTGCCCGCGATCCATCGGATGATGCTTGATCACCAGCAAGCTGTCCGCCGGCGCGCGCGCCGCAAAAGAGTGGATCGTCCACTCGATAAAGTCCCGCATGTGCCGCCACGGACTATGTACGCGGATCTGGCTATCGTTGTACACCTGCAGCGCGGCCAGAAAGAAATGCGGGTGATCGCTGCTCAGCAGGCGCTTGCGCAGGCCCTTCTCCTGCCAGTGATAACGCGTCTTCCGCCAAGCGGCCTTCACCCACTGGGACAGTTCGTGCCATCCGAAAGGTTTGTGATGCCGGTAGCACGGGTAGTGGCGAGCCCCTGCCATCCCTGCGGCAAAGTAGCCGAACGAGTACAAGGCCATGTTGCGGAAAGAGTGCGGAAACCTGCATGGCTTCGGCGGGCCGGGCACCCTGGGGATATCCGGGATCGCAAGCCGTCCCAGCGGCGAGTCTGCGTTGACGCCATCGCGCTCCAGCGTAATGTAGTCCGGACGGACATAGCCTTCCTCGAACGCCCAGAAAGCAATGCCCATCGACGCGGCCACCTGCGCGGCGCCGCGATGGTGGCGCCGGCACATGCCGAAGACCACCACTGCGTCGATGCGGCGATCGCCAAGCAGTTTGCGCAGGAAACTGCGCCAGGCCACCATTGGCTCGGCAAACCGGACGATGTCGCCCTTGCGGTAGAACAAGTCGTCCCCGCCATTGAAGTTCACCTTGACGACCTGCCGCCCAACTGCCAGCAGGTAATCACGCAGGCGCGCGAAAAACGGGCCGTTCGGACCCTGGAGAAGCAGGACGCGGCGATATTGCGCAATCTGCGCGAACGACGCCTCTGCAGGCAATGCTTCACTGCGCAACATATGGCTATCGGGCCCAATATCGCAACAATGGCTGCATGATTCGTCGCCACCAGTTATTGCCGGCTGGTGGCCCTTCTGCCTTCCATGCCATGAGGTCGGCCACAGCCTGCTCCGCGCAAGCAAGGCCGGCTCCTTCATGGCGCGATATATAGCGGGGATACAAGATCAGTGTCCCCGCCACCAGCATGTCCAGCGATAGTGTTCGCTGCCGGCGTGGCGCGTGGCAGAGGTCTTCGGTCAGGCCCCAACCGGCATAGAAAGGCAAGCCATGCGTCGTCACGGGCTTGCCACGCAGCAAGGCCTCGAAACCAGCCAGCGAAGTCAGAACATGGACGCGGTCCACGGCTTCGATCAACTGGTGCATTGGGTAGCCGGGAACGATCTCATCGCACAAGGCGCGCAGCTCGGACTCCGTTGCCAGATTTCCCCGCAGGCCAGCCATCACATCCGGATGCGGCTTATAGAGAATGTAGGCATTGGGCTGGCGCTGGCGCACCGCCTCCAGCAACGCGCGATTGGTGGAAATGCGGACTGCACCGTAACGCAGCGAAGCGTCTGACTCGACCTGGCCCACGACCAGCACGACGTGGCTCGCCCCGGTTGGCCGTGCCCATGCGCCGCGCCCGACGTTGTACTTGGTGATTTCGGCGCGCACGATGGATTCACGCAACGCCGCAGCGCGCGCCAGCGTGTCGTGATCGAAACCGGCCTCGTTCAGCAGGGATTCGAGATCCGATGGCCGCGTCGCGTCGTAGTAAATGCCGCTTTGGTCAAACACCCATGACACGGGGCGAATCAATTGCGCCCCCAGACCCACGGAGCGCAGGAACCCGTCCTCGACTGTGATGACCGACAGGTCGGGCCTGTCAGCCGTGTCGATCGCCCTGCCCCAGCGCAAGATCGTTGCATGCCGCGGGACCTTTGCAAGCCTCCGATGGAAACGAATCTCGTGTCCTGCCAGGAACTGCCTCAGGAACGGGCGTTTCCAGCGCGAGAATCCGACCGCATGCAGCCGAGCGGCAAACTGCAGGCGCAAGCGCCGCTGCAACGCCAGGTGCGAGATGGCATCTTCCACCTCGCAGCGCTGGCCGGTATCCGGCAGCACGTAGCGGGTGTACCGGATCAAGGCCGCATAAACCAGCTGCTCGAGCGGCACGGCCGTTCGCCGCGATGGCGCCGGCATCTGGTCGCGGGTCAGGCCCCAGCCGGCATAGAACGGCATGCCGAAGGCGTAAACTGCCTTGCCATGCATCAGCGCCTCGAAGCCGACCTGCGAGGTCACGACGAACACCGCGCTGGCATCTCGAAGCAGCGGGACCACATGCACATCGTCGCGCAGCCGCAAGACTTGCGGATAGCCTCCGGCATCGAGAATCTGGCCGAGATATCCGCGCTTGCGCCCGAGGGCGACCTCGGGATGCTCCTTGACCACGACCTGGCACGCCGGGTGGGCCTTCACCGCAGCGTCCAGCATGCGCCGGAAACTCGCGGCGCCCGCTTGCCCAAAGTGCACGGACGCATCGTCGACCGTCTGGTCGATGACAAGCAAATAGCCTTTCGCAGGCAATGCCTTTGGATCGGGAGCGTAGTTGTACTTGGACACGCCGGCGGCACGCCACTGCCCGATCAGGCGCTGCGCTCGTTCATGCTCGGCCGCGCCAAGCGGCATCGCAATCATTTCTTCGAGTCGTGACGGCCCTGAAGCATCGTAGTAGATGCCCAGGTCGTCCACCACCAGCGAGCAGCTTCGCGACTTTGCGCCGGGATGCACGGATCGCAGGAAGCCGTCTTCGAGGCACAAGTAGCGATCGATGCCGCGTGACTTCGCGTAGGCCTGCGCCCGGAGGGCGCTCGGCCGCCGTCCCCAGCCGGCAACGCCGTTCAGGCGGTGCGTCGCGCGCCTCAATGGATGCACCGCCACCACCTCTTCGCCGAGGAAGGTGGCAAGGTGTTCAATGCGGCGTATGCCTGCGGAAAGAATGCCTATGGCATTCTCATACGGCTGGTTCATCGCTTCCCAGGTCGTGGATCTGCAGAATGCCGACCACGCGGCCTGCGTCATTGCGGACCACGAGCGCGCTGATGCGCTCGGCATGGATACGCGCTTCGGCGTCGGCGAAGCGTTCGTCGGGCGATGCCAGTTTCGGCTCCTTAGACATGATGTCGCGGGCCTGGATCGACTTGTAGTCGCAATCCGAATCGAAGGCGCGCCGGACGTCACCGTCCGTAATGACCCCGTGCAGCGATTCCCCATCCATCACCAGTGCCATGCCCAAACGCCCGCGGTTAATCACCTGCACAACATCGCGGAAGGAAGTGTCGAAGCCGCAAATCGGCAGGTTTTCCTTGTGCATCACGTCCGCGACGCGCGTCAGCAGGCGCCGGCCAAGGCTGCCACCGGGATGGAAGCGCGCGAAGTCTTCCGGCTGGAAGCCGCGATTTACCGACAGCACCACGGCGAGCGCATCACCCATGACCAAGGTTGCGGTGGTCGAGCTGGTCGGCGCAAGATTGTTGTTGCAGGCCTCACGGTCGACCGAAATATCGAGGACGACATCCGCGTGCCTTGCCAGGGTTGAACTGACCTTGCCCGTCATTGCGATGACGGGGTTCTTCTGGTGCTCCAGGAACGGCAGGATGCGAATCAGTTCCTCGGTTTCCCCGCTGTTGGAGATCATCAGCACCACGTCGATGGGCTTGATCATGCCGAGGTCGCCATGGAACGCCTCGCCCGGATGCACGGAAAATGCCGGCGTTCCGGTCGATGCCATGGTTGCGGCGATTTTCTTGCCCACCAGCCCGGACTTGCCCATGCCGACCAGCACGACGCGGCCACGCGCGTTCAGGATGATGTCGACCGCCTTGCCGAATCCGGCATCGATCCGGCCCGACATGCGGTCAAGCGCCTGGATTTCCTGCGCAACCACGTTACGAGCAAGTCTGATTGCATCTGTCATTTCTGCTCCCGTGTTCCGCACTGCCTTATCGTCCGAATCGGTTAGCTATGGCATCCACAAAAAACAAGCGCGGATGTCTAACAAGCTTTTTCAACTTTCTTGATACAACACCGCCCGTCTGTTTCGATTTCGATGAGGCATTCACCGAATTGCCGGCATTCGTGAGCCCACCAGATGTAGACTTCGGAGCAGCGGTATTTTCCGTCTTGGGAGCCACGATTCGCTTGACCGCACCAGCGCGTGCCTCCTTTCGATGAAGATAGTCCTCGAGCCTGTAGCGATCAAAGAGCAAACTGTTTTGAAGATCTACCGGCGATTTTCCGGCCACCGACGTCCACTCGAAGCCATCGACGCGAACAATGTCATACTTTATGTTCTCGGATATCGAAAGCTTGGCTTTATCGGTATGTGCGCGCTCCTTTCGTTCCCATTTGGCAAACGAATAGAAATCATTAATCAAATAAGAATATAATCTTATTACCTTATCCGCATCTACAGGAAACAGCCCTTCCAGCTCCAACGCCAGATCCCCGCCCGATTTAACCAATCTGTTCAGGCCGTCGATTGCATAGAATGCCTTACCGAAATAGAAGACAGGCTTTCTGTAGGCCGCGGCCAACACCCCTACCCCACTATTTATCAATGTGACAGCGTCTGCCATCTCAAGAATGTCCCCGATATGATGTGCATCCACACACAGCGCCCCCTCGATCAGCGCCTTCTTGATTGTCAATGGATGGTTCTTGTAGATTACGCGCCAATCAGGTCCGAGAAGATACGGCAGCAACCTTATTTCGCTGACAAAATTCTCATATGACCCAATTTCTCCGCAAAAGAAATTTGTCGTAGTGTCACTGGGAGATTGAAAAGCCACAAAAAGAATTTTGATCTCTACCGACTCGCCGAACAATGTCCGCTTGAGATTCGCGCCGCCAATCAGTCCAGCCTGCGGCTCCAACGCAGCACCCGTCGTCTTGAGATTTTCAATGTATTCCACCGCAACCTGCAGATCTGATTCTTCCATCTCGACCGGCCACCTATCTTCTTGATATGACGCACTGTCCGCACAAAAACCACCATCGTCAATATAGATGGACCATGGCAATGCACCACGCTCAACCACAAATGTCCGAACTCCCAACTGCCTGCATCTTGCATAGATCGCGCGACGCATATCATTCGCATACGGATTATTAAATATCACACATTCGATAGTATATTTATCAATCAGCCTATCGAGATTTCTGACTTCTACATTCCCCTCCTCAATCAGCATTGGATTATCGAAATATTCGAATATTGATGCATTAAAAGAATGAGGATTCTTACTCAAAAACAGATGCGTCGGCCTTTTTGAACTCCACAACGGCGACGGCATAAATCGCCGATCCGAATACAGTTTTGAATTATGCTGAAATATCTTGTTGTTTCTCTCGCGAATGGTTGTCGACCTGTGCTCCGCAACGGGATGCCAGACATGAAATGCATAGATTCCCTTGTTAGCCAAAAGATCACCGAAGATTCGATACAGCGCACGCCACCCGCTCCATTGAACCTGATCGCGATAATTCCGCGTATCTAGTTTGTAAAAATCGCGCGGCTTGAACAACTCTGTTTTCCTAAGAAGCTTCAAAGCAAAATCAGAATCCTCAAAACCCCAACCCTCGAATGCCGGATCATGGCCTCCAACAAAAATTGCGTCACGACGACGGCATACAATATATGACGATGTTGGCGCGTGAAATTCGATATGCTCCGATTCCGGGTTATAGATCTCGGAAGTTAGATCCGCATAATCATCGTCCTCCAACGCAGCAACGCTTTTACGCTGCCGGACGCTTTCTTGCGTCAGATAGGAAACAGGGACGACAATGAATGGCCAGCCAGCCTTTTGAATCAACGACCTGATCTCGGTGTTTATCCAGACATAGAAATCAACATGGCTGACCAAGTCGACATCCTGGAAAACAAGATAGTCAGCCGAAGATTCAAGAGTCGCCACATTCCTGGCCTTCGAAGCGTTCCAGATCTCGCCGCGCGCATCCACAAAGATATACTTGAAGCCGTTCTCCCGGCATACACATTCAATCTCGATGCTTTCTGATTCCTGCGAACCGTAGTCAACGACGATGAACCCAAAATTCTTCGGAATATGGTATTCAGCACGCCAGCGCAGGCGTTCGATCACATCGTATTCTTCCCGCGATCGAACCGCGATGATGACGTCGACCGAGAAATCCCCTGCCGCTTCAACAACCATCTTGCTTCCCTTTTTGTTTTTCACCCGATGGCCTTCAATGACTGTCGTCACAGACCAAGAACAACCTTCGCACTAATCGCAATCTGATAAAGAATCTGGAACACATCCTTCGCAAACTGCCGCGTCTTGAAGTCGATCTTCGGCAGAACCATGATCTCGTCGCCCGGGCGCACCGCATCATCCTTCTTGCCGTCCGAAAAGCTGCCGTCCCGATGAGCGATGATGACGCGGGAGGTATCGGCGTTTTGCGAGAACCCGCCGGCCTGCCTGATAAAGTCATCCAGGTCCATGCCCTTTTCATAGGCCACGGCGTTCGGAAAGAGCACTTCCCCGCTGATCAGCACCAGTCCGTCCTTAACCGGCACGCGCAGCACATCCCCATTCTCGAGAAGCAAGTCGTTGCGGACCGCGGATTTGGCGACGAGGGTCTGCCCGCTAGGCTCGATCTTCCTGGCGCGCTCCACCCACTGCAGTACCTGCGCCGCTTCTTCCTTGCGCAACTGGGCTTCCTCGACAGTGCCGGAACGCGCCGTCAGCACACTGGACTCCAGGCTTCTGAGCGTGGTCGCCAGCAACGTCTTCTGCCGCGCCTTGACGCTCTGACGGAACAACTGAATGCTCTCGGCGTCGGATTCCCGCGTGAACTCCACCTGGCTCAGCAGCTGGCCCATGCGGCTACCGTAGGGCAGCACATACTCCTGCGGCCCCGTATGCTCGCCTTCCACACGCACCGTGATCGTCCCTGGCCGCTTGTCAGCCGTGAATTCGATCTCGTCGCCGTCGCGCAGGTTGATCTGGTTGCCCTGCGAGATCGGGAAATACTCGATATTCCTGACCGTCCCGGTATTGCGCGTGACGCGCAAATTGGTCGCAGCGGGAAGCGGCTTCGCCAGACGCATGATCTGGTCAAGCCTGGCTTCTTCACCCGGGAACTCGAAGCGCCTGGCATTCTCCGCAAGCCCCCTGACCTTGATGGTTTTCTTGCGTGACTGAACGAAGATGACATCCCCGTTGTTCAATTGCCGTGACGTCAGGTCGCCCTTCAGCAGAAAATCGTAGAGATTCACGATATCCAGCGTCTGGTTGCCTCGCTTGATCGCAACATCAAGGAAGGAGCCGCGATCGGGATCAATGCCGCCGGCTTGATCCAGGTAACGCAGCACGCTATCGCCGGAATTTCCGGCGTACATGCCTGGCCGGCGCACCGCACCCGTCACGTAGACGCGCACGGGTTGCGCCGCCAGCAAGCTGGCATAGATCGACACCTTGCTGGCAAATACCCGGCGCAGTGCATCACCGATCGCCTTCTGCAAGTTTCCGTTGGTAGTGCCTTGCACGCGGAAGGGTCCTACCTCGGGCAGCAGGATGTTCCCGCCCGCATCGACGGTCAGTACCGTATCAACGTTGTATCCATTCCAGATGCGCAATTGAACGCGATCCCCAACGGAAATCACATGGCCAGGATTGAAAACCGACGCACTGTCGCGGCTGAACGCTCCCGTGAACAGTTGGGCGCCAAAGGCGTCGCTGTCCATGTTCGCCGAGTAATCATTATTCTGCGGCGCAGTGACCGGAAGCGGCTGATCCGTGTGCGCCGGCACGGCCGCCGCATTCGTATTGGCGGGAACCGACGAAATGTTGGTAGCTGGAAGGAAGTTCCCCTGGGCCGCCTGGACGGCAAAGTCCGGCTGGCTCATGGCCGCAAGCTGCGCGGTACGCATGCTGGACTGAGCCACGGCGCCATGATTGCACGAAAGGCCCATAAGAATGAATAGGGCAAGAAATCGGCGACACATGTTCAGTCTCGGTGATCGCGAATAATGGCGCTCAGCAGTTGCACGAGACCGGCCAGCATTGCGGTCACCAGCACGAACACCACGATGTTGTAGACGCGCCGCGGCTGGAGGGGATACTCCGGCAGAGTCGGGCTCTGCACCACCGCAACATTCTTGAGCTTGCGCGTCGCATCGATACGCGCCTTCTCCAGCGCGCCAAGCGCCGTTTTGTAGATGTCGAAGGCGAACTCGGCCGCCGCCTGCAGGCGGTCATGCTCTTCAACCACCTTGTTCAGCCCCTTACCCTTGCTGGAAACCATGCGCCCGCGCTGCGCTGCGATCTGCCGTTCCACGGCGGCGATCTGTGCGTCCAGTTGCTGGATCGCCGGAGATTGCGGCGTAAAGACGTCCATCAAGGCATTGCGCTTGACGTTCAGCTCGGTCAGCGTGCCCTCGGCATTAGCCACCACCGAAGAAAGGCTTTCCACCTCTGCACGCGGCGATACCAGTCCATTGGCATTCTCGAAGCCCAGTAGCGCCTGGCGTGCAGCCTTGAGACGCTCACCCTGCTCGCGCGCTTGCTTTTCAATGTAGACGACCTGCTCGCTTGCGATGCGATGCGTCACCTCGTTCATGAATCGCTCGCCCTCGCTGACCAGTTCGCATGCGATCGCGTGCGCCATCTCCGCCGTGTAGGCTTCGGCACGAATCTGCAGAACGTGCGAGAAGTCGTCGTACTCGACGCTGACGCGCCGCAGGTAATAGTCATGGAAGCGCTCCATCGAGGCATCCTCGAACCACAGCCTGGACAGCGGGTCCCTGTGAGAGTCGGCGTAATGCGACCGCAGAGGGATTCTGGCCTCGAGCTTCCTGAGCATGTCGACGGACTGCAGGTAGTCCCTTAACAGCAACAGGTCCTGCGGTGCAGTATTGCCCAGCAGCAGTGACGAGAAATCACTGGCGTTGCTGCCCACACCATCACTGCGCTCCACTACCACGCGAGCTTCGGACACATAAAGATCAGAGGCAATCAAGCCCCAGTAGACAACGGCGGCCATGCATAGCCCCGCCGCGACCTGCCATACAAGGTTCAGCGCACGAAAGCGGCGGAGTCTTGCCGCGCTACCCAACTTTAACGTCTCGATCATGCTGCAATGCTTTCCCGGTATGCACGCAGGGCATCGTCAACCGAATCAAAGAAAGTTGCGTGTCCGCGGTGCAGCCATAGCGCCGACTGACAAAAATTTCGCAGCGTGGATTCACTGTGAGACACCATCACCAGCCCTGCCCTGCCGGCCAGATCTTCAAATGCCTTTTTGGACTTTCGCTTGAAGGCCGCATCACCGACTGCAGTCAGTTCGTCGACGAGATAGGTATCGAAATCGAATGCCATCGACATGGCGAAAGCGAGCCTGGAACGCATGCCGGATGAATAGGTTTTCACCGGTTCGTCAAAGGCGTCGTGCAAATCGGAGAACGCTTGCACAAACTCCACCTTTTCGGCCAGATCGCGATCGACGCCATGGATCCTGCAGACAAACTTGGTGTTCTGCCTGCCACTGAGCGAGCCCTGCAAACCACCGGACAGGCCGAGGGGCCACGACACACGGCAATTTCGGATAATGCGGCCGCTGCTGGGTTGATCGATGCCGCCCACCAGCCTCAGTAGCGTGGATTTTCCTGCGCCATTTGCACCAATCAAGGCGAGCCGGCTGCGCGCGGGAATATTGATCGTCACGCCATGCAGCACCCACTTCGAACCATGGCTGGTGCGATAGCGCTTATGGATATCGCGTATCTCGATCATTGCGAAGCCAATCTGGCCGAGAAGCGCAGATGCAGCGCCAGGCCCAGGAACGTTGCCGTCAGGGCACAAAAGCCCAGGTAGCCCAGGCTGACATGCTCATCGCCCCGATACGCGGCAAAGTAACCGGCCCTCATGGACTCCAGCCCATGCACGATCGGATTGGCTAGCACGGCATTACGCATGCCAACAGGCAAGCCGGAAACCGGGTACATGACGGCTGAAAGAAAATACAGGGGCGTAAAGGTAAGACGGATGAGCTTGCCCGCTTCCGGAAGCAGTGTTCCCACTACGGAGGAGCTGAGCCCGAGGCCCAACCCAAGCGCCCACAACAGGAAAACTGCGCAAGCGACGAGAAGGGGGTTGCTCGGCAGCACATCGATGTGGAACAGCGCCAGGGCCCCGAGCAGCACTGCGCCGACAATCAAGCCGAGAAAAGCCTCCAGCGCGGAACGTACCAGCACAGTGTCCACAGGCCTGACCTGGCGATAGGCAAACAGCGCCTGATTCGCATTGATGGATTCCATGCAACGGCCCGCCACATTGCGCACCAGAAAGAACCCCCACACGCCAACCAGAATGAACACCTCCATGTTTGCATCCGGCCTGGACTGATGCCGGATGACACCCAGCACAACCATCAGGAAAACGATGTGTGTGGCAGGCTCGAGCAAGATCCATAACCAGGCAGCACGCCTTTCCGCAAGCCGGGCGCCCGCCTCCCGCAGGAACAGCGCTTCCCATACCGACACCGCGACGAAGAGATCGGACCGGACGGTCGTCCGGGTCATTGCGTGTAGCCCGGGCCGTCGAATCCGAAGACGAACGCCCACCGGCTTGCGCCACAAACATTGCGCAGGAGAACTGCTCCGGGACTGCAACGGGCACACACAACGGAATTGCGAAATAGGGTCATGAAGGAAAGCAAACACGCAGTATTGAACAGAAAAGACTAGCGTCGGATCGGCTACGGATCCATGACACGAAGCAAAGATGCAGTGACTGGCAAAGATTAGCGGCGGATCGGTTGCTGCCAGATAGGAGGAATCCGAAACTCTGTGACGACGTGCTTACCGTATCAAATAGGTGCACGCCAACCGGTGTCAGCGCCGTGGATTCCCGGCGCGGAGCCGGGTGGACGACATTTCGTCAACCTTGGGCCGTCCCACTTGCCACGGCACGTGCGTGCGCTGGGCGCTGAATTCACCGAAGAGATCGGGCCTAAAGGTTCGGCCATGGCAGCAGAGGAAAAGCGCAAGCTCGGCACCTTCATGGAAGACCTGGCTGCTGCATCCCGAACTCGGTTCAGACGGGCTCGAAGGGATCAGGTAGGCGCTGCGCCGCGCGAATGTAGTGGTGTGCAGCCACCCGTATTGCCCCGGACGCGCACCCGCGCTACAAGACGATCCAGAAAGTATTGCGGGGGCGTCGCGCACGCATGAAGTTTTCCGCTGCGCACTGAGCACGGGGGGGGAGAATCAAAACCCGGCCGCTGGTTTTCTAATTGGAATGGCGTCGCACCACCCTGCGCCACAAACGAAAAACGAATTCAGATCGGGACCAAAAAGAGGCAAGCTCCCCGTTTTGCGTGCCCCTAGCGAGACGCGAACAAGCTCATGAAAGCTCCTTGAGCGAACCATTCCGATCGTCATAGCAAGCGGACAAACACTCACTCACGAGTGCTTGCATTCGACCTTCTCTTTGTAGTCACCGTTGCTTTTCCACTCGCGTTCGATCATGCAGGGGCCTTCGCGGTACTTCTGCTTCTGCTCATAGCCAGGAGGACCGCCCTTGCATTTGCGCTCCTCCTTGTACCCGCCATCTCGCTTTTGCTCGCGCTCGACCTTGCAGGGGCCGCTACGGAATTTCTCTTTGTAGTCGGCGCCGTCGGCGCGTGCAACTGGCGAGGCCAGTACGCAAGAGAGAACTAGCGACAGAGCGGCGATTGGGATTCGGGACATGAGGCAGTTGTGTTGCATTGAGAGGGCCAGAATAGCGACACCCGCCTTGAACTTCTGTATCAAAGCGTTACGGCAACGCCCATTCCTGGAACTCTCCCTGCGGCCCCTACCAAGCCACAACGCTGACCTCCACCTGGTCAGATCGTCGGGTACTCGCGGACTCCGACACCGGCCGCCCTCCGGGCGGGTTCGTGTAAGCTTTCGCCTGCATGACGCCCTCCCCGAATCGAGCGCGAGGCCGACGCGCCACCGAGCTGATGAAAACCACAACCCGCCCGAACGGCGGCCTGCCCCTCCCAACCATGAATAGCAGACAACGCCGCACGGCATGCCGCGCGAGCCTGTACAAGCCCGGCACCAGTTGGATATTTCGCGGCAAGCGCCTGACCGTTACCCGCGTCGTGAGTCCAACCGAGGTGCGCGTGGAATGGCCAGATGGGGCCCGCACCTACGTGTCCACCAGAGTGCTTGACGTAAGCGGCCGGCGCGCGTGACGGATTCAGGCAACCATCACAAGGGGCTCTTCAACGCAGCAAGAAAACCGTGATGACGCCGAGTGCGAGCAGGATTAAAGCGACCCCGGAGATGCGTTCGAGCCAGGGCAGAGTCCGTGCGAAGCGACGCGGCACTTCCTGGTGGCCGATCAAGACGGCAATCACCACGTCCCATAGCAGCACGACACTGAACATCCACGTGCCGTAGAGCGTCTTCCATCCTGCACTGGCGTGAGGGCCTGTCAGCATCGCCGCCAGGCTGGCATAGAACAAGGCATTTTTCGGGTTGAGGATACCAGAGAGAAAACCCATGCCGGCGGCCCGCCGCCAAGCGTCGAGTGGATGCGTGGGCAGATTGTCCCGGCCTCCGGATGCTGCCATATTGATGTCATTGCAGCCGGCATAGCGTACAAATAGCACGCCGAGATAGAGTAAATAGGCGCAACCAGCCAGTTGCACGACGACGAACAATGTCGTGTCCGGCCGCAACGCGGCGGTGCCAGCAAAGGCAGCGGCGATGCACAACCCATTGGCAATGGCGATGCCCAGGCAGGCGCCGCTGGCGACGCGCCAGCCGGCGGACAAGGACGTTCGGGCGATCAGAAAGAAATCCGGGCCGGGAGAAAGCAGCGCCAGGAAATGCGCTGCGGCGATCATCAGGAACTGCTGCATTTAAGGTACACACACGAGTTTTTTTCGCAGTGTGCCCGGCGCCGCGCGTTCTGTATTGAAGGAAATTGCAGTCGTACCGTTTCCGACGCTAAGCGCCGAAGCATCCCGGTGTGACGCCTGCATACGCCTTGAACACGCGCTGGAAATGCGCTTGATCGGCAAAGCCGAGGTGCTGGGCCACGTCCGAGATGCGGTCTCCACCCCGGATCCGCTCCCTGGCGAGGTTGATGCGCTGGTTCAGTTGCCAGGCATGCGGTGTCATGCCGGTGACAGCACGGAAAGCGCGGATCAACTGGTAGCGACTCATGCCAGCCAGCTGCGCCAGTTCGTCCAGAGCAATGCCGGAGGCAGGCGCGATGTGAAGGCAATCCAGAGCCGGCCGGATTTGCCCGGCCAGGTTCGACGGAACGCCAGGCGCCTCGATGCGCACGCCCTGCCTTGTGTCGCAGTCGCCGATGAACTCGATCAACGCTGCCTCCTTGTCGCACGGGCGGACCTCGGAGAACAGCAACGCGTTGAGCTGGCAGAAGCGCGCGTAGGCCGATGGGTCGGTCACAACCCGTATCGGCTCGGCATCCAACGGACTGGCCTGCGCATACTCCCTCCGGACGTCCAGGAACCAGGCCGCGTCCAGATGCAGCATCTGGTAGCTCCAGGCGGTGTCGGGAGACGGGTTGCAGGCATGCACGCGCGCCGCAGGCACGAATACGAGCATGCCGGGATGCAGCGCGACCGGACCGTCGGGGGTGCCGGTGAAAACGCTACTGCCTTCATCGACGGCGCCGATGGAAAAGGTCGGATGGTGGTGCGGCTTGTAGCAGGCTCGGCTATGACAGGCGCGGCGGCTCTCGACAAAGGGCAGGGCCGGGTCGCGCCAGAACGCTTGGGTTGGATCCCTGCGCAGCGCCGCACGAAAAGGCGAATGGGCTGACATTCAGTGCGCTTCGGCGTTGATTGAATCGCATTCCAGAAGATGCTCAATGTGCAGATGCTACTCTGCGCAGAAGCTTCACGGCAAGAATTGCGCCGGGTGCCAACGGCGCTTGATAGCGCCAAGGCCGGCAAGATAAAGGCAATGGCGCCGGTGATCTGCACGCATACCAGGAATCGGTTCACGTACAGCGGCGCAGAGACCGCTTGTAAGAGAGCCAGCGAGCGCGGCAGCGGTATGAGAAACATTGCGCGGAAGGCGACAAGAGACACTCGCCCTCAAATGAGACAAAAGGCCTGACAGGTAAAACCTGTCAGGCCTTCTATTTACTGGTCGGGGCGAGAGGATTTGAACCTCCGACCACCTGCACCCCATGCAGGTACGCTACCAGGCTGCGCTACGCCCCGAAGAAAAAGATTATAGCAGACGCATTTCGCGGATGACCAGCGGTTCCACTGAAATTTATGACCGCCGCGCGATCTGCTGAAGTTGCGCAAGCAGGTGCTGCACCTCGACGAGTTCACTACGCAAATTGGCAATATCCACCGATGGCACTGCGGTCTCGGCCGCAGCTTGCGCAGGCAATTCCTCCTGCTCCAGACTCGCCTGGTGATGAACGTGCCGGCCCTCGTCGAGACGATTGCGCGCACCGTTGATCGTGAAGCCCTGCTCGTACAGCAACTCGCGAATGCGCCGGATCAGCAGGACTTCGTGGTGCTGGTAGTAGCGTCGGTTGCCACGGCGCTTGACTGGCTTGAGCTGGGTGAATTCCTGCTCCCAGTAGCGCAGCACGTGCGGTTTGACCGCGCACAGTTCGCTGACCTCGCCAATGGTGAAGTAGCGCTTGGCTGGGATGGGCGGCAGCGCTACGCGCTCGCTGGATTTGTCCGACATGAGTGGTGGTGACAGGCGTCAGGCCATGCCGGCTAGTTTGAGGTTGGCACGCCGATCAGCGCGCCATGAAGCATACAGACGCCCGCTGCGGCAAGCAATCCGCCGTTCGGGTGGTGTCTCCGATTAACCGGGAACGCTCAAACCGGCGCGCTCTTCTACCTGGCTCTTGAGCTTCTGGCTGGCGTGGAACGTCACCACGCGACGTGCGGTGATGGGAATCACCTCGCCGGTCTTGGGATTGCGACCTGGTCGCTGCGGCTTGTCGCGCAACTGGAAGTTACCGAAACCGGACAGCTTGACGCTGTCGCCCTGCTCCAGCGCTTCACGAATAACGTCGAAGAAAGCTTCGACCATGTCCTTCGATTCGCGTTTGTTCAGGCCCACCTGGTCGAACAGCATCTCGGCAAGTTCGGCCTTGGTCAGTGTCGGCACTTCCGTGCCACGGATGTCCGGCATGGAGTCGTCGTCGCGGGAGGAACCCTGCCGGTCGCTCATCTCGCCCAAAGCTGCTGCGGTCATGGAGTTCGCGTCTCGATCTGTCATGTCGATCGCTCAAGGAATGCTGTCTGGCGATCCGCCCGGGTGCATTGCCCGGGCGCCCTGTCTTGTATGCGTGGTGGCAGGCCGGTGGTCAGCCGCGCAGGCGAGCCTGGAAGGCTTCGCCCAGTGCGTCGACCATGCAGCGCACCGCGCTGTCGACGGTCTCGTCCTGCAGGGTCGACCCAGTATCTTGCAAGGTCACCCGGAACGCAAGGCTTTTCTCGTCGTCGCCAATCGAGGCCGACGCAGCCTTCGGACGGAACTCGTCGAACAGCACAAGGCTCTGGCAGAAGCGGCCATAGCCCTGCTTGTCGAGCGCTGCACGCATGGTGTCCAGCAGGTCCTGCACGCGCACCGACTGCTTCACCACCACGGCCAGGTCACGCACGACGGCCGGGAACTTCGAGATCTCGGTGTAGGCCGGCAGACCGGTTTCACGCAGCGCATCGAGCTGAAGCTCGAACACCACCGGAGCCTGCGTCAGCTCATACTCCTGCAGCCAACGCGGATGCAGTTCGCCGACCACGCCGACCGGCTTGCCATCGACCAGCACGCGCGCTGCACGGCCCGGATGCAAGGCCGGATGCGCGACCGGCTCGAAGCGCGCCACACGCGGGTGGAACAATGCTTCCACGTCGCCCTTGATATCGAAGAAATCGACATTGCGCGTGGCGATGCCCCACTGCTCTTCGAACGCCGGTCCATAGGCGATGCCGGCAGCTACCATCGGCTGATGATAGCCGGCAACCGTCAGGCCACCATCCTTCACATCCGCGTCGCGATGGAACACGCGACCGACTTCAAACAGACGCACGCGCGCAGCCTTGCGGTTCAGGTTGTAGCGCACCTTGTCGAGCAGCCCGCCGATCAGCGAGGAACGCATCACCGCAAGCTGGCTGGCGATGGGGTTCAGCAGACGGATCGGATTGTCGTTGGCCGCGAAGTCGCGCTCCCACTTCTCTTCGACGAAAGCGAAGTTGATGACTTCCTGGTAATCGCGCGCCGCGACCGCGTGACGAACAACATGCGTGGAGCGGCGGCCTTCGTTGGTCGGACGCATTTCGCTCTCCGCGACGGGCGGACGCGCAGGAATGCGCTCGAAGCCGTAGATACGCGCGACTTCCTCGATCAGGTCTTCCTCGATCTCGATGTCGAAGCGGTAGCTCGGCGGCGTCACCTCGAACACCTCGCCTTCTGCACCCTGCTTACGCGTGAACGGCAATTGCAGGCGCTGGAACACGTCGGCCACCACAGCCGACGACAGTTCGATGCCCAGCACGCGCTCCGCCCGCGCGAGACGCAGGCTCACGGGCTTGCGCTGCGGCAGGTTGACGACATGGTCATCGACCGGCCCGGCCTGGCCGCCGCAGATCTCGAGGATCAGCGCGGTGATGCGTTCGATATGCTCGACCGTCGTGGCATAGTCCACGCCGCGCTCGAAGCGATGCGCCGCATCGGTCGAGAAGTTGTAGCGGCGCGCGCGACCCTGAATGGCCGACGGCCACCAGAATGCAGCTTCCAGGTAGATGTTGGTCGTTTCCAGCGTCACGGCGGTGCTGTCGCCACCCATGATGCCGGCCAGGCTCTCGATCTCCTTGTCGTCAGCGATGACGCCGACCTGCTCGTCGACCTCGATGGTGTTGCCGTTCAGCAGCTTGATCTGCTCGCCCTTGCGGCCCCAGCGCACATCGAGTCCGCCGTGGATCTTGTCCAGGTCGAACACGTGCGACGGGCGGCCCAACTCCAGCATGACGAAGTTGGAGATATCCACCAGCGCCGAGATGCTGCGCTGGCCCGAGCGCTCCAGGCGTTGCACCATCCATGCCGGCGTGGCGGCGTGGGCGTTCACGCCGCGGATCACGCGGCCCGAGAAACGGCCGCACAGGTCGGGCGCCGACACCTTCACCGGCAACTTGTCGTCGATGGTCACCGCGACCGGCTTCATCTCCGGCAGCGTCAACGCCGCGCCGGTCAGCGCCGCGACTTCACGCGCCACGCCATGGATCGACAGGCAATCGGCCTTGTTCGGCGTCAGCTTGATCACGAAGACCTGGTCGTCCAGGTCGAGGTAGTCGCGGATGTTCTGGCCGACCGGCGCGTCTTCCGGCAGCACCAGCAGGCCGCCGTGTTCTTCCGACAGCTTGAGCTCGCGCGCCGAACAAAGCATGCCGTAGCTTTCCACGCCACGCAGCTTGCCCACCTTGATTTCGAACGGCTTGCCATCGGGCTCCGCGGGCGGCAGCACGGCGCCGACCATCGCGCACGGCACCTTGATGCCGGGCTTGACGTTGGGGGCGCCGCAAACGATCTGCAGCGTCTCGCCGGCACCGACATCAACCACGCATACGTTAAGGCGGTCTGCGTTGGGATGGCGCTCGGTCGACAGCACGTGCGCGACCACCACCTTGTTGAACGGCGGCGCGACCGGGCCGACCTCTTCCACTTCGAGCCCGGCCATGGTCAGGCTGTGCGACAGCGCGTCGGTGGAAATCTTTTCAGGGTTGGCGAAGGTGCGAAGCCAGGATTCCGAGAATTGCATGGCGCTTCTGATCCGGTAAGTATTCTGTGATGTCTTTGACGAAGGGCTGGGCGGCGCTGCGTGTCAGGCGAACTGGCGCAGGAAGCGCACGTCGCCTTCGAAGAACAGGCGCAGGTCGTTGATGCCATAGCGCAGCATCGTCAGGCGCTCCAGGCCCGAGCCAAAGGCGAAGCCGATATAGCGCTCCGGATCCAGGCCCATATTGCGCAGCACGTTCGGATGCACCTGGCCGGAGCCGGAGATCTCCAGCCATTTGCCGTTGCCGAATGCCATGTCGATCTCGGCCGACGGTTCGGTGAACGGGAAATAAGACGGGCGGAAACGCACCTGGATATCGTCGCGCTCGAAGAACTTGCGCAGGAAATCGGTGTACACGCCCTTCAGGTCCGCGAAGCTCACGTCCTCGCCAATCCACAGGCCTTCGACCTGGTTGAACATCGGCGAGTGCGTGGCATCGCTGTCGACGCGGTAGGTGCGGCCGGGGCAGATCACCTTGATCGGCGGCATCGGCTTGCCGGCGTACTTCTCCACGTGCATCTTCGCGTAGCGCACCTGCATCGGGCTGGTGTGCGTACGCAGCAGCAGGAGCTTGTCGTCGCTGTCGCGGCCGTCGATATAGAACGTGTCCTGCATCGAACGCGCCGGATGGTTGTCCGGGTTGTTCAGCGCGGTGAAGTTCATCCAGTCGGTTTCGATCTCGGGGCCGTCGGCCACGTCGAAGCCGATCGAGCCGAAGATCTGTTCCACGCGCTCCCACGTGCGCATGACCGGGTGCAGGCTGCCAAGACTGACGGCACGGCCTGGCAGCGTCACGTCAATGGCTTCGGCGGACAGTCGCGCGTTCATCAGCGCGTCGGCCAGGGCCTGGCGGCGCGCCGTCAGTGCGGCTTCGACTTGCTGCTTCACCTGGTTGATACGCGCGCCTTCGCTCTTGCGCGTTTCCGGGTCGAGCTTGCCCAGGCCCTTGAGCAGTTCGGTCAGCGCGCCGGTCTTGCCGAGGAACCTGGCTTTCTCGTTTTCGAGCGTGGCGTTGTCGTTGGCGGCGGCGAAAGCGGCCTGGGCGTCGGCGACGATTTGATCCAGATCCTGGGACATGGCGGTCGTGGAAATAGCTTGGCGCCGTGACACGACGTCTGTCGCGGCGCAGGTTGGAGTTCGTTTCGAATGGCGTTTCGGCACTGCCCGTGCGGGGCGTTGGCACAATCGGGACAATCGCCGAAGCGGCATTCGAAAATGAAAACGGGGCCCCGTGAGAGCCCCGTTTCAGCAGACCTTGCGGTCGGTGCTTGCCCGGCAACCCTTACGGGTTGCCGCAGCCGGCATCAGGCAACGGTGGCTTTCACCTGGTTGACGATGGCAGCAAAGGCAGGCTTGTCATGAATAGCCATGTCCGACAGCACCTTGCGGTCCAGTTCAATCGAGGCCTTCTTCAGACCGTTCATGAACACGCTGTAGGTCATGCCATGCTCACGCGTCGCGGCATTGATACGCGCAATCCAGAGCGCGCGGAACACGCGCTTCTTGTTGCGGCGATCGCGGTACGCGTACTGGCCAGCACGCATGACCGCCTGCTTGGCGATACGGTAGACATTATTGCGACGGCCGCGGTAACCCTTGGCAGCGTCGATGACTTTCTTGTGGCGGGCCCGTGCAGTAACCCCACGCTTAACTCGAGGCATTGAATACTCCTTTCGCTGTCGTTAGAGGTTATGCGTACGGCATCATTGCGCGCACCGACTTGACGTCCGACTCGTGGACGTCCAGGGTGCCACGCAGGTGACGCTTGTTCTTGGTGGTCTTCTTGGTCAGGATGTGACGCTTGAAGGCCTGGCCGCGCTTGAACGAACCGTTCGGACGGGCAGTAAAGCGCTTGGACGCGCTTTTCTTCGTCTTCATCTTCGGCATGAAAAACTCCAGCTCTATGACATGCATGCAGGTGGACGGCTGTCGCCGACGCTTGCAAGACCCGCATCCACTTGTTTTTGCACGGTTCCCGGAAAGGGTTCCGCGCTACTTCCACGCGACACAACGCCGGAATGCCTTGGCATCCCGGCCGCCGCATCGCGCAAAAATTACTTCTTCTTCTTGGGGGCGAGCACCATCACCATCTGGCGCCCTTCCATCTTCGGCATCTGCTCGACCTGGCCGATTTCCTCCAGGTCCGCCTTCAGGCGTTCGAGCACGCGCGCGCCGATTTCCTGGTGCGCCATCTCACGGCCGCGGAAGCGCAGCGTGATCTTGGTCTTGTCGCCGTCTTCCAGGAAACGCTTCAGGTTGCGCAGCTTGACGTTGTAGTCGCCGTCATCCGTGCCAGGGCGGAACTTCACTTCCTTGACCTGGATGATCTTCTGCTTCAGCTTCGCCTCGTGCGCGCGCTTGGCTTCCTCGTACTTGAACTTCCCGTAATCCATGATCCGGGCGACGGGCGGAGTCGCGTTCGGGGCGATCTCCACCAAATCCAAGTCCTTATCCTCAGCCAGGCGAAGCGCGTCCATGAACTTGACGATGCCAAGCTGCTCGTTATCAACCCCTACCAGGCGCAGTTCGGGCGCGAGGATCTCACGGTTGATGCGGTGACCTTTGTCCGTAGCGATGTTCCGTTACCTCAAGAAGACAAAAAAACAAGCCGTGCTTCCGACCCATCAGGCTTTGCTGGCAACGTCCTGTTGCAGACGCTCCACAAACGCGGAGACGGGCATCACACCCAGATCCACGTTGCCACGGGCACGCACGGCCACTTGATTTCCATCTCGCTCCTTGTCGCCCACCACCAGCAGGTAGGGAATCTTTTGAAGCGAATGCTCGCGGATTTTATACGTAATTTTCTCGTTACGCAAATCGGCCTTCGCCCTAAACCCTTGTTTTAGCAGCGATTGCACGACGTTTTCAGCATATTCGGCCTGCGAATCCGCGATATTCATGACCACCACCTGCTCCGGCGCCAGCCAGGCGGGCAGCGCACCCGCATGGTTTTCGAGCAGGATGCCCAGGAAGCGCTCGAACGAACCCAGGATCGCCCGGTGCAGCATCACGGGACGCTTGCGCGAGTTATCCTCGGAAACGTACTCGGCATCCAGGCGCTCCGGGAGGACCAGGTCCAGCTGCAGCGTGCCGCACTGCCACGAACGGCCAATGGCGTCCTTGATGTGGTACTCGACCTTCGGGCCGTAAAAAGCACCTTCGCCTGGCAGTTCTTCCCACTCCACGCCACAGGCGCGCAGCGCCAGGCGCAGGCCTTCTTCGGCGTGGTCCCAGACCTCGTCCGAGCCGGCGCGCTGATCCGGGCGCAAGGACAGCTTGACCGCCACGTCCTTGAAGCCGAAATCGTCGTACACCGAGAACGCCAGTTCGTTGAAGGCCTTTGCCTCGGCCACGATTTGCTCTTCCGTGCAGAAGATATGCGCATCATCCTGCACAAAGCCCCGCACACGCATCAGGCCATGCAACGCGCCGGACGGCTCGTTGCGATGGCAGGCGCCGAATTCGGCCAGGCGCAGGGGCAGATCGCGATAGGAACGCAGGCCGTGGTTGAAGATCTGCACATGCCCCGGGCAGTTCATCGGCTTGATCGCGTAGTCGCGCTTCTCAGATTCCGTGACGAACATGTTCTCTTTGTAGTTCTGCCAGTGGCCGGATTTCTCCCAGAGCGAACGGTCCATCACTTGCGGCGTACGCACTTCGTCGTAGCCCGCTTCCGTCAGGCGGCCGCGCATGTATTGCTCGACTGCCTGCCAAACCTGCCAGCCCTTCGGATGCCAGAACACCATGCCCGGCGCCTCTTCTTGCAGATGGAACAGGTCGAGCGATTTGCCAAGCTTGCGGTGATCGCGCTTCTCGGCCTCTTCAAGCATGTGCAGGTAGGCTTCCTGGTCTTCCTTCTTCGCCCAGGCCGTGCCGTAGATGCGCTGGAGCATCTCGTTGTTGGCATCGCCGCGCCAGTAGGCGCCAGCCACCTTCATCAGCTTGAACACCTTCAGCTTGCCCGTCGACGGCACGTGCGGGCCGCGGCACAGGTCGACGAACTTGCCTTCGCGGTACAGCCCGATCTCCTGGTCCGCCGGAATCGAGGCGATGATCTCGGCCTTGTACTTTTCGCCCATCGACTCGAACAGCGCCACCGCTTCGTCGCGGTTCCACACCTCGCGCGTGACCTTCTCGTCCTTGCGCGACAACTCCGTCATCTTCTTTTCGATGGCGGCGAGATCTTCCGGCGTGAAGGGTCGCTTGTAGGCGAAGTCGTAGTAAAAGCCGTTTTCGATCACCGGCCCGATCGTCACCTGCGCTTCCGGGTAGAGTTCCTTGACCGCATAAGCCAGCAAGTGGGCCGTCGAGTGGCGGATGACATCGACGCCGTCGGCATCCTTGTCCGTGATGATGGCCAGCGTCACATCGCGATCGATCGAGTAGCTCGTATCGACCAGGTTGCCATCCACCTTGCCAGCCAGCGCGGCCTTGGCCAGGCCCGTACCGATGCTCTGCGCCACTTCGGCAACCGTTACCGGGCCGGGAAACTCGCGACGGGACCCATCCGGCAGCGTGATTGCGATCATTTCGACTCTCCAGGATTCCACCCCGGCGCCTGACGGTCGCGGGCGGATCAAACTGCATCTTTTGTAGCACCGACCCACCCCGAAACAGGCGGCGTGCCGGCAACGTTCTTGGTGCCGCCCACAGCAGGCGGCAAGCTTATCAGGCAGCTGGCAGGCGACAGACGAAAAAAAACGCGGCCAAGGCCGCGTTTCTCTTTGTCAAATCCGGATTCAACCGGGACGGAGGCGCACCTCGACTACTGTCGCTTGCCAGCGGTAGTAGTTCGCGGTGTCATGAACATGATGCCTTTCCGTTCCTTGCGAGGTTGAATCGGACTTGCCGCACTGTGTTGTTGTACTGCTGTGGTACTGCCGTACTGCAATTCGTTGGTAGGCTCGATTGGACTCGAACCAACGACCCCCACCATGTCAAGGTGGTGCTCTAACCAGCTGAGCTACGAGCCTAGCGAAGCAGCAATTATAGCCTTACTTTCTTCGCGCTTGCAATACCCCCTGCACATCTTCGATCAGGGACAGTGCGCGCTGCAGTTGCGTGGCCTCCGATACCTCAGCCGTGAACTGCATCCGCGCCACGCCCTTGCTCGACAGCGTCTTCACGCCCGTTACGTTTATCTTCTCGCGCGACAGGACTTCGGAGATATCGCGCAGCAGTCCCTGGCGGTCGACGGCCTCGACATGGATATCGACCGGATACACCGCATCGCTCTTCTTGCCCCATTCCGTCTGGATGACGCGCTCCGGCGCGCGCGCCGAAAGCTGCTGGAACGTGTGGCAGTTGCGCCGATGAATCGATACCCCTCGCCCGCGCGTGACAAATCCCACGATGTCGTCGGGCGGCGCCGGCTTGCAGCAGCGGGACATCTGCGTCATCAGCGAATCCACGCCGACCACGAGCACGCCGGTCTTGGCGCCGCGCGCCACGCTGGTGGCACGGCTCTTCTTGGTGACGGCGTCCTCTTCGCTGATCGGCGCCTGCACCTCGCCTTCCGGATGCCGCAGCGCGTGCTCCACATGTCGCAGGCTGAATTCTTCTTTCGCCACCGCGGCGAACAGATCGTCCGGCGACTTGAAGCCGAGCCGCGTCGCGAGGTCTTCGAGCTTGACCGCGGTCTTGCCTTCGCGCTGCAACGTCTTGTCGATCAGCACGCGCCCCTGCGCGATGGTCTCCTGCGAGTCCAGTGCGTTGAACCACGCGCGCACCTTGGCGCGCGCGCGGCTGCTCGCCAGGTAGCCAAGCTCCGGGTTGAGCCAGTCACGCGATGGCCCGCCCTGCTTCACTGCAATGATTTCGACGGTCTGGCCGTTCCTCAGCGGCGTATTGAGCGGCACCATGGTGCCGTCGACACGCGCGCCGCGGCAGCGATGGCCGAGGTCGCTGTGCAGGTAGTAGGCGAAGTCCAGCGGCGTGGCGCCCTGCGGCAGCGCAATCACGCGCGCCTGCGGCGTCAGCACGTAGATGTGGTCGTCGATGGCCGCGTGCTTGAGTTGCTCCCACGGCGATTCATCGTGGGTCACGCTATGGTCGGCATCGTCCTTCCACGCCAGCAGCTGCCGCAGCCACGCGATTTTCTCGTCGTAGCTGTCGCTTGCGGCGAACTGCCCGCTGTAGCCCTTGCTGCCCGCCTCCTTGTAGCGCCAGTGCGCGGCCACGCCGTACTCGGCGAAGTGGTGCATTTCCTGCGTGCGGATCTGCACCTCGAACGCGCGCCCGTCGTCGCCGATCACCACCGTGTGCAGCGACTTGTAGCCATTGGACTTGGGCCGCGAAATGTAATCGTCGAACTCGCGCGGAATCGGCTGCCAGATATGGTGGACAATACCGAGCACCGTATAGCAGTCCTTGATATCGTCCACGATCACGCGGAACGCGCGCACGTCATACAGGTCGGCAAAGTCGAGCTCCTTGCCGCGCATCTTCTTCCAGATGCTGTAGATATGCTTGGGCCGCCCGCTCACCTCGGCGCGGATGCCGGCCTCGGCCAGCTCCGCCTGCAGGCGCGCGATGGCGCTGGCGATATACCCTTCGCGCTCGATGCGCTTTTCGTCGAGCAGCTTGGCGATGCGCTTGTAGGTATCGGGCTGCTCGAAGCGGAAAGCCAGATCCTCCAGCTCCCACTTCATCTGCCAGATACCCAGCCGATTGGCGAGCGGCGCGTAGATGTCGAGCGTCTCGCGCGCCAGGCCCGGCAGCGGCTCGCGCTTGTGCTGCGCCAGCCAGCGCAGCGACTGCAGCCGCGACGCCAGGCGCACGAGTACCACGCGGATGTCCTGCGCGAATGCCAGCAGCATCTTGCGCAGCGCTTCCACCTGTTCGTGCCGTGCCTGCGCCACGTTGCGCGAAGCCTCCTGCACGTCATGGCCGCCGGCGATGGCGCCGATGCGCAGCAGCTGTCGCACGCCCTTCACCATCCTGCTCACGTCTTCGCCGAATCGCGCTTCGATGTCCGCTTCCGCCGCGGGCGCGAACTCGGCCAGCGGGAACAGGCAGCAGGCGGCGCGCGCTGCGTCGTCCACGCGCAGGCCGTCGAGGATGCGCAGCATCCCTTCCGCATGCGAAAGCACCGGCTCGCCGGTCGGCAGCAAGGCATCACCCGCCTGCTCGCGCACGTACGCCAGCGCACGCCCGACCATGTCGGCGTCCGGGACGCCGGCAACCTGGCCGGCCAGGTCGGTAGACGTCACCATAGGGTCACCATGTCACGACGCCGTCTTTAGTTGAGCGCAGCGGTCACCACCACTTCGATCAGGTAGTCGGGATTGGCCAGCTTCGCTTCGACGGTGGCGCGCGGCGGCGTGTTGCCCTGCGGCACCCACGCGTCCCACACCTCGTTCATCTTGCCGATCAGTTCGATGTCGGTCAGAAAGATCTGGCACGACAGGATGCGCGCCTTGTCGCTGCCGGCCTCTGCCAGCAGGCGATCGATGTGACCCAGCACTTCGCGGGTCTGGCCGTGGATGTCGGCCTTCGGGTCGACTTCGGGGACCTGGCCGGCCAGATAGACCACGCCGTTGTACACCGCGTATTCGGACAGGCGCTTGCCCACGTGGGCGCGCTTCAGTTCATTGCTGCTCATGACAAATCAAACGCATTCAGGTTGATACGACCGATCCGGCTCGGCACCGCTCAGGCACTGCCCAGGAAAAACTGGCGGGCCACGGCGATCTGCGCCGGATCGACAAAAGTCGGTGCATGCCCCACATCGGGGATTTCCACCGAACTGACATGCTTGCCGCGCGCCACCATGTCCGCCACGGTGTCGCGCAGCAGCAGGTCCGATTGCGCGCCACGCACGACCAGCACCGGCGCCGTGATGGCTTCGAACATGTGCCACATGGTGGCCTCGCCCGCCGCCAACTGCTCCGGCGTGGCACCGCGGAACGGCACGGCCAGCGCCGGATCGTAATGCAAGCCCCATTCCAGGCCTTGCGCGCCCTGCACGGGCTTGAGTATCGCGCCGTTCAGCTCGCGCCATTGTTCCGGCGTATGGCGTCCGAACGATGCGCTGATGGTTTGCAGGTAGGCCAGACCTTCCTCGAAGGTCTTGAAGCGCACCGGCAGCCCCAGGTAGGAACCGATCCGCTCCACGGCAGAGGCCGTGATGCGCGGCCCCACATCGTTGAGCAGCAGCTTGCGCACGGGCGAATTGGGCAACCCCGCCAGGCCCATGCCGATCAGGCCGCCCATCGAGGTGCCGAACCAGTCGACCTTCTCCACGTTCAGCCTGGCGATCAGCGTGACCATGTCCGCCATGTACTTCGGCACCACGTAGTTGCTCGGGTCGGGCAACCAGTCGGAGCGCCCGCGGCCGGCCACGTCGGGACACACCACGCGGTACTCGCCGCACAGCGACTGGGCCAGCATGTCGAAGTCGCGGCCCGTGCGCGTCAGGCCATGCACGCACATCAGCACGCGCGGATTGGCCGGGTCGCCCCATTCGTGATAGGCCATGCGGTGCAGGCCCGCCGGACTGATGCACTGGACGAAGCCGAGGCGCGGACTGGCAGACATCTGAACTCCCTGACGAACCGGCCGCCGCTGGGGCTTTGCCGGAGGTTGAGCAAAGCAGGATTGTACGCCGCAGCGGTTACAATGCCACAGCACTACGCGCGCTACGACGCACACGCCGCCCCGCCTGGCGCAGCCACCCGCGCAGCGTTGCAGGCACGGGCGAAGCGGTTCGGCCGGCCGTGTCCGGCCATCCATTCTCTCGACCCTCGATCTCGACGGAGGCTTACATGCTCAAAGGCAAGACGGCACTGGTGACTGGCTCGACCAGCGGCATCGGACTCGGCATCGCGCAGGCACTCGCGGCGCAAGGCGCCAACATCATCGCCAACGGCTTTGGTGACGTGGAGGACGCAAAGCGCGAAATCGCGCAGGCCGGCACCGGCATCAAGGTCGGCTACCACGGCGCGGACATGAGCAAGTCGGCCGAAATCGAGGACATGATGCGCTATGCCGAGTCCGAATTCGGCGGCGCCGACATCCTCGTCAACAATGCGGGCATCCAGTTCGTGGCGAACATCGAGGACTTCCCCACCGATCGCTGGGACGCGATCATCGCCATCAACCTGACCTCCGCCTTCCACACCACGCGCCTGGCATTGCCCGGCATGAAGCGGAAGAACTGGGGCCGCATCATCAATATCGCCTCGACCCACGGGCTGGTGGCATCGGCGCAGAAGTCCGCCTACGTGGCCGCCAAGCACGGCATCGTCGGCCTGACCAAGGTTACGGCGCTCGAAACCGCGCAGACCGGCGTGACCGCGAACGCGATCTGCCCGGGCTGGGTGCTGACGCCGCTGGTGCAGAAGCAGGTCGACGCGCGCGCGCAGAAGGAAGGCATCCCGGTCGAGCAGGCCAAGCGCGAGCTGGTGATCGAGAAGCAGCCGTCGGGCCAGTTCGTCACGCCCGAGGAACTCGGCGCGCTGGCGGTGTTCCTGGCTTCCGAGGCGGCGCGCCAGGTACGCGGCGCGATCTGGAACATGGACGGCGGCTGGGTCGCGCAGTAAACCTGCCCGCCGGAACGCAAAAAGCCCCGCTTCGCAGCGGGGCTTTTTGCATCCAGCCGGAGACGCTTACAGCAGCGGTGCGCCGGTTTTGCTCTGGATTTCCTCGCGGCTCACGCCCGGCGCGGTTTCCACGAGCTTCAGACCGTCCGCTGTCACGTCGATGACGCCGAGGTCGGTAATGATGCGGTTGACCACGCCCAGGCCGGTCAGCGGCAGGTTGCATTCCTTCAGGATCTTGATGTCCTCGGTGCCGTCCTTCTTCTTGGCGGTGTGTTCCATCAGCACCACCACGCGGCCCACGCCGGCGACCAGGTCCATCGCGCCGCCCATGCCCTTGACCATCTTGCCCGGAATCATCCAGTTGGCCAGGTCGCCCTTCTCGCTGACCTGCATCGCGCCCAGGATGGCCAGGTTGATATGGCCGCCGCGGATCATCGCGAAGGAATCGGCCGACGAGAAAATCGACGAGCCCGGCAGCGTCGTCACGGTCTGCTTGCCGGCGTTGATCATGTCGGCGTCCACTTCGTCCTCGGTCGGGAACGGGCCGATGCCAAGCAGGCCGTTTTCCGACTGCAGCCACACTTCCATGCCTTCCGGCACCCAGTTGGCCACCAGGGTCGGCAGTCCGATCCCCAGGTTCACGTAGAAGCCATCCTGCAATTCGGTCGCGGCGCGCGCGGCCATTTCGTCACGTGTCCATGCCATGATGTGTCTCCCTCTTACTTGGCGGCACGCACGGTGCGCTGCTCGATGCGTTTCTCTGGGTTGGTGTTCAGCACCAGGCGCTTGACGAAGATGCCAGCCAGGTGGATCTCATCCGGGTCCAGCTCGCCGGTTTCGACGATTTGCTCGACCTCGGCCACGGTGAATTTGCCGGCCATGGCGCACATCGGGTTGAAATTGCGCGCGGTACGGCGGAACACCAGGTTGCCGGCCTTGTCGGCCTTCCAGGCCTTGACCAGCGACACATCGGCGGTCAGCGAGCGCTCCATGACGTACTGTTCGCCATTGAATTCGCGGATTTCCTTGCCTTCGGCGACGATCGTGCCGACGCCGGTCTTGGTAAAGAAGGCCGGAATGCCCGAACCGCCGGCGCGCAGCTTCTCTGCCAGCGTGCCCTGCGGCGTGAATTCCAGCTCGAGTTCGCCGGCCAGGTACTGGCGCTCGAATTCCTTGTTCTCGCCCACGTAGGACGAGATCATCTTCTTGATCTGGCGCGTGGCCAGCAGCTGGCCCAGGCCGAAGCCGTCCACGCCGGCGTTGTTCGAGATGCAGGTCAGCTGCTTGACACCGGTGTCGCGCAGCGCGGCGATCAGTGCCTCGGGAATGCCGCACAGGCCGAAACCGCCCACGGCGATCGTCTGGCCGTCGCGGACGACGCCTGCAAGCGCCTCCGCGGCGCTGGCGTAGACCTTGTTCATGCTTCGCTCCTTCCTCGGTAGTCCCCTGTCGCCTGGCCCGCCGCCGGGTTGTGCGGCGGACGACGCAAGGAAATTGTAACGGTACAATCGGCGGCAGGCGCCGCGCTCTCGTCCGACCGAAAGGATACGCAACCCGCGCCACCTACGCCATTACGTAAAAATACATAAGTAGATGCCCGCCATCGATTACCAGACCGCTTTCCAGCTCGCCCCCGTGGGCCTGGTGCTGTCCCGCGAACGCATGATCGAGGACTGCAATGACGAAGTCTGCCGCATCTTCGGCACCACGCGGCAGGCATTGATCGGCGAATCGTTCCAGGTGCTATACCCCACCCCCGACGAATTCGAGCGCACCGGCGCACGCATCGTACCGATCATGAACAAGCGCGGTATGTACTCTGACGAACGGATCATGAAACGGGCCACTGGGGAACTGTTCTGGTGCCACGTCACGGGCCGGTCGCTGGACCGCTCGCAGCCGCTTGGCGCGGGAATCTGGACGTTCGAGGACTTGTCGCAGAAGCGGCAGGTAACCGCCGAGTTGACGGCGCGCGAACGTGATATTGCGGCGCAGCTCGTGGAAGGCAAGACCAGCAAGCAGATCGGCAAGCTGCTGGCGATCAGTCCGCGCACGGTCGATATCTATCGGGCGCGGCTGATGAAAAAATACGGAGCGAGTACGTCGGTGGATCTGGTGCAGCGGCTGGTAAACCATTGAGGCCCGATTCCAGACCTTTTCTCCCCTCGCCCGCTTGCGGCAGAGCAGAGCAAACCAGCGACACGCGTTACGCCTCGACGATCGCCCGGATCTCCGCCGGCACCGGCACCGACTTCTCCGCCGCGTAGTCGCACCACACCACCTTCGCCCCGCCTTCGGCCCACACCACATCGGGCATATCGGTACGCACGATCTCCATGCGCGTCTCGAAGCTGGTGCGCCCGAGCTGCCCCGCATAAACGCGGCATTCGATCGTCCCCGGATAGCGCAGCTGCTTCAGGAACGTCATGTGCGCATTGATGATGACCGGCCCCTGTCCCTTCGGATCCTTGCCGCCGCGCCCGAGCGAGGCGAACCACTCGATGCGCGCCTGCTCCAGGTACTGGAAGTAGACGGTATTGTTGACATGGCCCATCGCGTCCATGTCGCCCCAGCGGATCGGCATGACCGCCGTATAGACGTGCTTCATCACGGCCTCCAAAGCAACAGGCCCACCATTGCTGGCGGGCCGGTCCGATGATTTAGCGCTTGGCGATCGAGGCTTCGGCCTTGGTCACGAGGTCGGCGCCGATCTGCTTCTTCCACTTGTCGTAGACCTTGGCGGTCGCCTTGCGGAAGGCATCGTGCTCGGCCGGCGTCAGGTGCGTGACCTTGACGCCGTGGCCTTCCATGTCCTTCCAGGCGGGCGCGCCCGGCTCGGACAGGCCCTTGCGGGCCAGCGCGATTTCCTGCTTGCCGGCGTCGATGGCGGCCTGCCTGACGATTTCGCGGTCGGCCGGCGTCCAGCTTTCCCAGATCTGCTTGTTGACAACGAAGATCAGCGGATCAGCCACATAGCCCCAGGTGGTCACGAACTTCTGGCCCACCGTGTACAGCTTGGCAGCGGCGAACACCGACTGCGGGTTCTCCTGGCCATCCACGGCGCCCGAGGCCATGGCCGGCTGCGCGTCGGCCCAGCTCATCTGGGTCGGGTTGGCGCCCAGCGCGTTGAAGGTCTCGATGTACAGCGGCGAACCCACCACGCGCAGCTTCATGCCCTTGAGGTCATCCGGCTTGCGGATTTCCTTCTTGGAGTTGGAAACTTCGCGGAAGCCATTCTCGCCCCAGGCCAGCGGCACCACGCCCGCCTTTTCCAGCGTCGTGAAGATCTGCTTGCCGACTTCGCCCTGCGTCAGTGAATCCAGCGCCTTGTAGTCGGGCATCAGGAACGGCAGCGAGAACAGGTTCAGTTCCTTGACTTGCGGCGACCAGTTGATGGTCGAGCCCACGGCCATGTCGATGACGCCCTGGCGGATCGCCGAGAACTCGCGCGTCTGGTCGCCGGCCACCAGCGAGGTGCCCGGGTACAGCTTGATGTTGATGCGGCCGTTGGTGCGCTGCTTGACCAGGTCGGCCCAGATCTCGCCGCCCTTGCCCCACGGGAAGGCCGGGCCGAGCACCAGCGACATCTTGTACTCGGGCTTGTAGGTCTGCGCCATGGAGGCGGCGGGCGCGAAGGCGGAAGCGGCGATCGTGGCAGCGATCGACAGCATCAGGGCACGGCGTTTCATCGGGTCTCTCCTCTTGGATCGTTGTTGCTTGCGTGTTGCTCGTTGTTTGTATTGGCTACGCTTGAATCAATAGCCCAGGTAGTTCGGCAGCCAGGTGGCCAGGGGCGGATAGGCCAGAACCATCAGCATGGCGACGAACATCGCCAGCAGCATCCAGATCACCCAGGGCACGGTCTCTTCCATGCGCACGCGGGCAATCCGGCACGACACCATCAGGTTCACGGCCAGCGGCGGCGTGAACTGGCCCAGTGCCACCTTCAGCGTCAGCACCACGCCAAACCACACCGGGTTCCAGTGGAAGGCGTTGGCGATCGGCAGCAGCAGCGGCACGAAGATCAGGAAGATCGAGATGCCGTCGAGGAACATGCCCACCGTCATCAGCAGCAGCACGATCAGCGCCAGCACGCCGTATTCGCCGAGCCCGGAGTTGGCGATGGCGTGCGCCAGCGGATCGATCACGCCCAGCGTGGACAGCGCATACGCGAAGATGCCCGCCAGCGCCACCACGAGCAGGATCACGGCCGAGGTTTCAGCCGCTTCCTGGAAGATCACGAACAGGTCCCTCATGCCGATGCTGCGGTAGATCACCATGCCCACGAACAGGCCATAGACCACAGCCACCACCGCGGCTTCGGTCGGCGTGAACCAGCCGGCGCGCATGCCGCCCAGGATCAGGAACGGCGCCACCAGCCCCCAGGCCGCCTCGCGCAGGCTCTTCCAGAACGGCGGTCGCGGCAGCGAGGCTTCGATCGCGCCCATGTTGTGCTTGCGCGCGAGCCACACCGCCGGCACGATCAGCGCCACGCCGGCCAGCACGCCCGGAACCATGCCCGCCGCAAACAGCGCCGGCACTGACGCGCCCGGGACCAGCACGCTGTAGATGATGAAGGCCACCGAGGGCGGGATCAGGATGTCGGTCGCCGCCGCGGCGCCGACCACCGCCGCGCTGTACGAACCCGGATAGCCGGCCCGCGACATCGCCGCGATCATCACGCCGCCGACCGCCGCCGCATTGGCGGGGCCGGAGCCCGAGATGCCGCCCAGGAACATGGCCACCAGGATGGCCACCAGCGGCAGCATGCCCGGCCCCCGCCCGACGATGGCAATGGCAAACGTCACCAGCCGCTGCGCGACGCCGGAACGGTCGAAGATCGAGCCGACCAGCACGAACATCGGAATGGCCAGCAGCGGATACTTGGCCAGGCCCGCGTAGAAGTTCTGCGGCACGGCCAGCAGGCCGAACATCTGGGTATCGAGGTTGGACAGGCCGATGGCGATCAGGCCGCCCATCCCCAGCGATACGCCAATCGGCACGCCCAGCAGCATCAGGCCAATGAAGACCACGAACAGGATAATGGCGATCAGCGTCATGGCTTCTGCCCCTGTCCGTTGCGGCCAGCGTGCAGTGCCTTGAGCGCGCGCAGGTTGCGCGTCATCAGGCCGAATGCGCGCAGCGCAATGCCGGCCGACAGCACCGGCAGCCAGACCGAATACCACCAGCTTGGCACGCCAATGCCCGGCGAGGTCTCGCCGTAGGTGTATTCATCCCACGTAATGCGGGCGCCCAATATGGCCAGCGCGATAAACATCACGGCGACGACCAGCGCCGACAGGATCGCCAGCCGCTTCTGCCGCGCCTGGCTGCCGCGCTCGAAGAAGAACTCGATGCGGATATTGCGGTCGCGCGCCACCGCGGCGCTGCCGGCGACCAGCGCCAGCACGATCATCAGGAAAACCGAAAATTCCTCGGTCCAGGCAAATGACTCGTCGGTGAAATAGCGGACCACCACATTGGCGAAGGTGATGCAGACCAGCAGCACCATCACGACCACCCCGATCCAGTCCTCGATGCGGGGCGAAACCCGGAATTCGGCGTCTTGCGCCTCGTCTGCCGCCTGCGGGATCACCGCGGAATCGACGACGTGTTGCGGCACGGCGTCGCGCCGTGCCTGCTCTTGTTGCTCCATCTCCCCGGCCTCCGGTCCGGGCTGCTCGGGCCGGACGGCCACCACAGCTTATTTGTATGTAAAGACTTAATCTGAAAACATGGCGGATTATGCCAAGACTGGCGCGCCCTGTATCGGGTTTTATTGCCACCTGCGTGGAAGCCGCGCTCGAATATCGCCCGAGGGGACCGGATAAGCCCTGGGCGATGCAAAAACAAAGCGCTGCCCTTCGGCTTTTGGCCTTGGGCAGCGTATGCCGGCGCGGCGCCGGACAGCCGTGGATCCGGCTCAGACCATGCCGTCGTCGGCGGTAATGACTGCGCCGTTGATGAACTGCGACTGGTCCGAAGCCAGCAGCAACAGCAGGCCGTCGAGGTCTTCAGGCTTGCCCAGGCGCTTGCGCGGCAGCATCTGGATCAGCTTCTGGCCGGCATCGGTGTCCCAGTGATGGTGGTTGATGTCGGTGTCGATGTAACCGGGGCAGACCGCGTTGACGTTGATGCCATGGCGCGCCCATTCGAGCGCCATGGCCTTGGTCATATGCACCACGGCCGCCTTGCTCATGCAGTAGATGCCGATTTGCGACAGTACCTTCAGGCCCGCGACCGACGCGACATTGATAATGCGCGCCTGCGGCAGCGGGTTGCCGTTTTTCTCGGCCCCCTTGGCGCGCGCCATCATGCGCTTGGCGACTTCCTGTGCAACGAAGAAGGCGCCACGGGTATTGGTATCGAAGACGAAGTCGAAATCTTCGGCAGTGACATCCGTCAGCTTCTGCGTCGTCGAGACGCCCGAATTGTTGACGAGAATATCGATGGCGCCCGCCTCGGTTTCCGCGTGCGCAACTGCCGCGCGAATGCTGACCGGGTCGGTCACGTCCAGGCGCACCACATGGGCGCTGCCGCCTTCAGCCTCGATCGACGCGCGCAGTTCCTTCAGGCGCTCCGTGCGGCGCGAAGCCAGCACAACCTTGGCGCCGGCGGCCGCGAGAACCGTTGCAAAACGCGAGCCGAGCCCGCTTGAAGCCCCGGTCACGAGCGCGACCTTGCCTTCCAGATTGATCGACAAACCCATATCTACCCCGCGTGCTGGCGTGACCGTGTGGCGCACCCTGCCCAATGAGAATCGGAAGGCAGAATACCAAAAAAAAGAACGACCGTTCCAAAAAAATCCTTGCCTGAGGGTGACGAGTCCCGGACAATGCCGGAGATTCTAAGAACTTGGCCCGTAAAGGGAAAGAGGGAAAACGCGCGGAACGGCGCGTCCTGGCGACCTTTCGATGCAAGCCGGTTCATTCGAACAAACAAGGCATTTCCCACAATTGCAGGCAAGGCGCCAAGAAACAGAGGGTTAGAGACAATGGATCAGCAGCAACTCCTGGAGCAGTTCGGGCCACGCGAGGCCATGGAATACGATGTGGTCATCGTCGGCGGCGGCCCTGGCGGCCTGGCTACGGCCATCCGCCTGAAGCAACTGGCACAGGAGAAAGGCAACGACGTCAATGTGTGCGTGCTTGAAAAAGGCTCGGAGCCCGGCGCGCACATCCTGTCGGGCGCCATCATGGACCCGCGCGCGCTCACCGAACTGTTCCCCAACTGGAAGGAACTCGGCGCGCCGCTGAACCAGCCGGTCACCGAGGACAAGTTCCTGTTCCTCAACGAAGGCGGTTCCAAGGGCACCCCGAACGCGCTGTTGCCGGAATGCTTCCACAATCACGGCAACTACATCGTCAGCCTGTCCAACGTCACGCGCTGGCTCGGCCAGCAGGCCGAAGCGCTGGGCGTGGAGATCTTCCCCGGCTTCCCGGCCGCCGAAGTGCTCTACAACGATGACGGCTCGGTCAAGGGCGTGGCCACGGGCAATATGGGCATCGGCAAGGACGGCGAGCCCACTGACAATTTCCAGCTCGGCATGGAATTGCATGCCAAGTACACCATCTTCGCCGAGGGCGCGCGTGGCCACCTGGGCAAGCAGCTGATCGCGAAGTACAAGCTCGACGCCGGCAAGGATCCGCAGAGCTACGGCATCGGTATCAAGGAACTGTGGGAAATCGATCCCGCCAAGCACCAGCCCGGCCTGGTGGTCCACACGGCCGGCTGGCCGCTCGATCCGGCTACCTACGGCGGCTCCTTCCTGTACCACATGGAAGACAACAAGGTCGCGGTCGGCTTCGTCGTCGGCCTGGACTACACCAATCCGTGGCTGTCGCCGTTCGAGGAATTCCAGCGCTTCAAGACCCATCCGGAGATCCGCAAGTACTTCGAAGGCGGCAAGCGCCTCAGCTACGGCGCGCGCGCCATCACCGCCGGCGGCCTGCTGTCGCTGCCCAAGACGGTGTTCCCGGGCGGCGCGCTGGTCGGCTGCGACGCCGGCTACCTGAACGCCTCGCGCATCAAGGGCAGCCATGCCGCCATCAAGACCGGCATGATGGCCGCCGAAGCCGCCTATGACGCGCTGCAGGCCGGCCGCCAGGGCGACGAGCTGACCGCCTACCCGGCTGCGTTCGAGCAGAGCTGGCTGTACAAGGAACTGCTGCAGGCCAAGAACTTCAAGCAGTGGTTCAAGAAAGGCCGCACCACCGCCACGCTGATGACCGGCATCGAGCAGTGGCTGCTGCCGAAGCTGGGCATCCGCAACCCGCCCTGGACCATCCACCGCACCAAGCCCGACCACGTCTACCTGAAGCCGGCGGCGGAGTGCGAGAAGATCGTGTACCCGAAACCGGACGGCAAGCTGACCTTCGACCGCCTGAGCTCGGTGTTCATCAGCAACACCAACCACGAAGAAAACCAGCCGGCCCACCTGACGCTGAAAGACGCCAGCGTGCCGGTCAACGTCAACTGGGAAAAGTTCGCCGGCCCCGAAAGCCGCTACTGCCCGGCCGGCGTGTACGAGTTCGTGCAGGACGAGACCTCGGGCAAGGAACGCCTGCAGATCAATGCGCAGAACTGCGTGCACTGCAAGACCTGTGACATCAAGGACCCGACGCAGAATATCGTGTGGGTCACGCCGGAAGGCGGCGGCGGTCCGAACTACGTGAACATGTAAGACACCCGCCCGGGCCATGCGCCGGGCACCATGCAAAAGAGGCACCTTCGGGTGCCTCTTTTGTTTCGGCTTGTACGGGTAGAGCAGCGCCGCGCTAGACCGACAGGCCGCTGCCAAGCAGCAATTGCTCGTAGATATAGCACTGCAGCAGCGTCATCTCGCGTTCGGCGAGCACATCGAATGCAATGCCGAACGCCGGATAGTCGGTGTCCCCGTGACTCTCCGCCACGACCAGGGCATCGGCAAGGATCTCGCTGTCGATCGACGTGGTGCGCAAGCGAAAGCGCAACTGGACCCGGCTGCCGACCGCCGGCGCCGGCCCGGCTGCGTGGACCAGCGCGCCGCCGGTACTGAGATCCGACACGATCACCAGGCGCGCGGCGCCGTTCGCCAGATCGCCGGCGGCATCGTGGCCACCATCCTGCGACTGCGTCATGTAGGCCGCCAGCCGGGTCGGCACGCGGGCGGCCTTGCGCACCGGCATCTGGTCGAGCTGCGCCGGCGCTGACAGCACCAGGTAGCGAAACGGACTGCGGCACACCGCCGTGATGGTCGACGTAAAGCTATGGATGACACGCCCCGAGAAGCCGCGCAGCAGCAGCGTGTCGCCGGCCTGCACCATCAGGTCCCGCCCGCCCAGCTGTGGCCACGTCACGAACAAGCCTTGCTCGACGAAGCCGATCAGCCGGCTGGCCGCGGCGCGGCTGTTGTCCTCCGGCAGCTTGACGTGCAGCAGCGTCCCGACCTGCAGGCCCAGCGGCCCTGGCGGCGGCAGGTCGGCTGGCGGATGCTCGCCCGAGTCGGCATCCTGGCGGCATAGCTGGCCGTGGCGGAACACCAGCGCCAGGTCGCGCGAATCGGGGATCACATTGCCGATGCCCAGCACCAGATTGCCTTCGCCGTCCAGCAGCGACCAGGGCAACGGCGCCCCCACGGGGAGATCGTTGGGAGAGAGATGGATCATGATGGTTCCGGCATGGTATGCGGGCAAGGACTGGTCAATATGGTGTGCAGCTCACTGCTGGGCAGCATTCGCCATCTGATTCATATCGACGGATATCGGCAAACTTTGAGCGGCTTTTTTCAAGCCTTGACGCGCGTGCGGCCGAACGGCAAAATTCGCCAAAATCTGTCTGACAGCCTGACATCTCAATACCATGGTGGACGTCCTTCCACGCCCGGCCTCGCTGGCCAACCGGATCGCCCAGTCACTGCGCGAAGACATTGCCGCCGGCCGCTTCCTGGCCGGTGCACGGCTGCCGGCAGAATCCGCTCTCGCGGGCACGTTCGGCGTCAGCCGGCCGATCGTGCGCGAGGCCATCGCCCTGCTCAAGGCGGACGGCATTCTGGTGACGCGCAAGGGCGCCGGCGCCTACGTGTCCGAGACGCCGGGCGGGCAGGCGTGGCGTGTCGCGAGCGCGCCGGACGGCGGGCCCAGCCTGCCGCAGCTGTTCGAACTGCGCATGGTGGTGGAAACCGCCTGCGCCGAAATGGCGGCGGCGCGCCGCACCGACGCCGACCTGCGGCAGATCCGCGAGGCGCTCGCCGCCATGCAGGATCACGCGGAGGATTTCGCTGCCGCGGCCGCCGCCGATATCGCCTTCCACCACGCCATCGCCCAGGCCGCGCACAACCCCTGCTTTACCGGGCTGACCGACTTCGTCAGCCAGCAGATGCTGGCCGCGCGCCAGCGCGCCTGGGAAAACACGGCCCGGCTGCGGGCCGACAGCGGCACGGCGCGCGCCGCCGATGCCGAACATGCAGCCTTGGTGGAAGCGATCGCCAGCGGCAGCCCGCCCGCGGCGCGGGAAGCCGCGCTTCATCACCTGAGTGCCGCCGCGCAGCGGCTGGGCCTGCCGCTGGCCTGATCGAGGCCGGGCGACAACCGGATACAGCATCAACCAGAATCGAGGAGAGAACATGGAGAACGTGGATTGCGTGGTGATCGGCGCGGGTGTCGTCGGACTGGCCGTGGCCAGGGCACTGGCGGTGAACGGACGCGAAGTCATCATCCTGGAGGCCGAGAACGCCTTTGGCACCATCACGAGCGCGCGCAACAGCGAGGTCATCCATGCCGGCATCTATTACCCGGCGGGCTCGCTCAAGGCCGGGCTATGCGTGCGCGGCAAGGAAATGCTGTACGAATACTGTGCCTCCCACCATGTCGAGCACCAGCGCTGCGGCAAGCTGATCGTGGCGACCAGCGAGGCACAGGTGGCCACGCTCGAAGGCATCCGCGCCAAGGCCGCGGCCAATGGCGTGCATGATCTGCGCTTCCTGACGCGCGCCGAAGCGCAGGCGCTGGAGCCGCAGCTGCAATGCCACGCCGCGCTGCTCTCGCCATCCACCGGCATCATCGACAGCCACGGGCTGATGACGGCGCTGCTCGGCGACGCCGAAAACGCCGGCGCGATGCTGGCGGTGCAGTCACCCGTATTGCGCGGCGCGATCACGCCCGCGGGCATCGAACTGGAAGTCGGGAACGAGGACGGCGGCAGCACCACGCTGCTGGCCCGGACAGTCGTCAACGCCGCCGGCCTGACCGCGCCCGAACTGGCCCGCCGTATCGATGGCATGCCCGAGGCCCATATCCCGCCGCAGTACTACGCCAAGGGCTGCTATTTCACGCTGGCGGGACGCGCGCCGTTCTCGCGGCTGATCTATCCGGTGCCCGAAGCGGCCGGGCTCGGCGTGCACCTGACGCTCGACATGGGCGGCCAGGCGCGCTTCGGCCCCAATGTGCGCTGGATCGACGATATCGAATACAGCGTCGACCCCGCCGATGCCGAGAGCTTCTACGACGAAGTCCGCCGCTACTGGCCCGGACTGGCCGACGATGCGCTGCAGCCGGGTTATGCCGGCATCCGCCCCAAGATCAGCGGCCCGCATGAAACCGCCGCGGATTTCCGCATCGACGGCCCCGCCACGCACGGCGTGCCGGGACTGGTTCACCTGTTCGGCATCGAGTCGCCGGGGCTGACCTCGTCGCTGGCCATCGCCGAGCGCGTGGCCGCCGGACTGGCCTGAGCCGAGCCCGGCACGGCCGGGTTGCGGAAGCTCATCAGCGCGCAGACCGCGCCCGCTGCCGCGGCGGCCGCCGCCAGGCCGAAGGTGTGCGCGGGTGCCAACACCTTCCACGTCCAGCCCATCACCAGGCCGCCGAGCGTGCCGCCGACGCCGTAGGAAATCCCCGTGTACAGCGCCTGCCCCCGCCCCTGCAGCGGCCCCGCGAACCAATGCTGCAGGCGCTTGAGGCTGGCGCTGTGGTGCGCGGCGAAGGTGGCTGCGTGCAGCACCTGCACGGCGGCCATCAACCACAGGACTTCAGGGAAGTAGCCGGTCAGGCCGAATCGCACCGCGGCCAGCACGAACGTACCGGCCAGGATCGTCGCCAGCGGCACACGCGCGAACAGCCGGCCCTGGAAGTAGAAGAACACGATCTCCGCGACCACGCCGATGGTCCACATCACGCCGATCGCGAACTTGCTGTAGCCCAGCCGCTCCAGGTAGAGCGAATAGAACACGTACAGCGCCGCGTGCGCGAACATCATCAGGAAAGCGGAAGCGAAGAACCAGGCTACGTCCGGCCGGCGCAGCAGCGGCAACGCGGGCGGCGGACGAACGCGCGGACCTTCGTCGGGCGCATCGCGCATGCCGAACACCATCGCCATCAGGATCGCCAGCATGGCGCTGGCCACCCATGGAAAGGCCTGCATGCCGAGCTGCTGGAACAGCGCGCCACCCGCCAGCACGGCGGCAATGAAGCCGACCGAACCGAACATGCGGATGCGGCCGTAGCGGTGGTCGAAGGCGCCGTAGCGGCGCAGCGTGGAAATGGTCAGGGCATCGCCGAGCGGCGACATCGCGCTGGTGATGAGGCTGATGGCAACCATCATCGCCATCATGCCGCCGTAGCTCTCCACCGCCGGCAGTGCCAGGAATGCCACAAGAGCGCCGACCGCCGTCACCCTGAGGATGCGCACGCGCGTGTGCATCGTGTCCGAGAGCCAGCCCCACAGGTAGGGGCCGAGGATGCGGCTGAACTGGAACGACGCCATCAGCACGCCGATCTGCACGGCCGTGAAGCCGCGCGCCGCGAAGAACAGGCTCACGAACGGCGAGATCACGCCGACGTAGCCGTAGTACCCGAGGTAGAAGAGACCGAAGCGGCCGTAGTCAGGCCGCGCCGGAACGGCGGTGACGGTCTCGGGCGTAGCGCCCAACTCAGTCAGGCTGACCGGGGGCCTGCGCGGCAATGCGCGGCGTATCCACCTTGACGTCGCCGCACTGGGCACGGTGGCGCAGCGCGTGGTCGACCAGCACCAGCGCCAGCAGCGCCTCGGCGATCGGCGTGGCGCGGATGCCCACGCACGGATCGTGGCGGCCGAAGGTCTCGACGGTCGCCGCATTGCCCGACTTGTCGATGGACTCGCGCGGCGTGCGGATGCTGGAAGTCGGCTTGATCGCCAGCGACACGGTGATGTCCTGGCCCGTGGAAATACCGCCCAGGATGCCGCCAGCGTTATTGCTGCGGAAGCCTTGCGCGGTAAGTTCGTCGCCATGCTCGCTACCGCGCTGCGATACGCTGTTGAAACCGGCGCCGATTTCCACGCCCTTGACCGCGTTGAGACCCATCATGGCATGCGCGATATCGGCGTCGAGCCGGTCGAACAGCGGCTCGCCCAGGCCAACAGGCACATTGCTGGCGACCACTTCGATGCGCGCGCCGACCGAATCGCCGTCGCGGCGCAGCGCGTCCATGTAGGTTTCCAGTTCCGGCACGATATCGGCATTCGCGGCGAAGAACGGGTTCTCCGGCACCTGCGACCAGTCGCTGAACGGCACCTCGATCTCGCCGAGTTGCGACATATAGCCCCGGATCTCCGTGCCGAAATGCTCGCGCAGCCATTTCTTTGCCACGGCGCCCGCGGCCACCACCGGCGCGGTCAGGCGCGCCGACGAACGGCCGCCGCCGCGATAGTCGCGGATGCCGTACTTCTGCCAGTAGGTGTAGTCGGCATGCCCGGGACGGAAGGTCTCGACGATATTGCCGTAGTCCTTGCTGCGCTGGTCGGTGTTGCGGATCAGCAGGCAGATCGGCGTGCCGGTGGTCTTGCCTTCGAACACGCCCGAAAGGATTTCGACCTGGTCCGGTTCCTTGCGCTGGGTGACATGGCGCGACGTGCCAGGCTTGCGGCGATCGAGATCGGCCTGGATATCGGCTTCAGTCAGCGCCATGCCCGGCGGGCAGCCGTCCACCACCGCGCCGATGGCCGGCCCGTGCGATTCGCCGAAGGTAGTAACTGTGAAGAGCAGGCCAAGGGTATTGCCGGACATGATGGAAACCGCACAGGAATTGGGGACGGCCTACATTGTAAGGCCAATGCCCGCCCTTCTGCGCCCGGCCTGGCGCTCAGCGGCGCGGCAGTTCGCCCTGCCGCGCGGCTTCCGGATCGAAATCCGGATAGAACTCCTCGCGCATACGCGCCACGTAGGCCACCAGGTTGGCATGTCCTTCGGCGGCGGTGCGGATCGGCGTGTCGAACAGCGGGCACAGCAGGCTGCCGGCGAAGGCGAACAGGGTGGCATCGGCGCCGCACGGCCGATCGCCCATCAGGTACGGACGGTCGCCAAGAATGTCGGCAATCGACGTCACGCCCTTGCCGGCCAGGGCGACCAGCTCGGCTTCGCTATGCCGCCCCAAGCCCTGGTTCCAAAGCGTGCGGCGCACCTTGTGGCGCACCAGGCGCTCGGCCAGGCCACGTACCGGTGCCGGCACGGCGCGGAAGAACTGCGCCGGGCCACGCTCGAAGTTGGCTTCGTCAAGCCAGCGTACGCGCGCCACGGCCCAGTACAGGTTGTCTTCCATAAGCTTTTCCGCCGCCCAGGCGATGCCGCAATCCGCAGGCGTCAGGCCGGCATCGAAGTCGATGTGGTACGTCTTCTCGATATGCCAGCGGATCAGCGTGGAGTCCGCGACAATGCGGCCCATGTCGTCCAGGTACGGCAGCTTGCCCTTGGGCGCGCGCCGCAGGCTGCCGCGCCGGGTCTGGTAAGGCAGGCCGGCCAGCTTGAGCAGCATTTCGGCCTTGGTGACGAAGGGGCTGGCGTCGGGCAGGCCGAAAGCGGGGCCAAAGGTGTAGAGCGTGAGCATGGCAGTACGCGAGCGCGGGCTAGCGCCATTCGCCGCGCAGGGCAGTGACCATCTGCTGCAGGCCTTCCGGCGTGGCCTGGTCCGGCGGCACCGGTTCGCCCACGACCAACTCCAGCCGGCTCAGGACGCCGCGCCGGAACGGTCGCGTCATGGCCGACCCGCCCTTGCGCGAGAAAAAGCTGCCCCACAGCCCGCGCAACGCCATCGGCACCACTGTCACCGGCGTGCGCTGGATGATCTGCTGCACGCCCTGCTTGAACGCGTTGATCTCGCCAGTAGCCGTGATCTTGCCCTCCGGGAAGATGCAGACCAGATCGCCGTCCCGCAACGCAATGGCCACGTCGTCATAAGCCTTCGCCAGCAGCGCGGGGTCTTCATGCGCGGGCGCGATCGGAATGGCGCGGGCCTGGCGGAAGAACCACGACATCAGCGGCACCTTGAAGATGCGATGGTCCATGACGAAGCGCACCGGGCGCGGGCTGGCGGCCATCAGGACCACGGCGTCGGCAAAGCTGACGTGGTTGCAGACCAGCACGGCCGGGCCATCGGCGGGAATCCGCTCGGCGTTCACGCGCCGCAGCCGGTAGACCGTGTGCACCAGGATCCAGGCAACGAAGCGCAGCAGGAATTCCGGCACCAGCGAGTAGATGTAGATCGCCACCAGCGCATTGAGCAGCCCCACCACCAGGAACAGCTCGGGAATGCTGAAGCCCGCCTGCGCCATTGCCACGCCCAGCAGCGAAGCGCCGATCATGAAGAAGCTGTTCAGGATGTTGTTGGCGGCAATGATGCGCGCGCGATGCGTGGGCGCACTGCGGCTCTGGATCAGCGCGTACAGCGGCACGCTGTAGAAGCCGCCGAACATCGCCAGCAGCAGCAGGTCAACCAGCACACGCCAGTGGCCCGGCCCGGCGAGGAAGCCGCCAACTCCGGTCAGCGTGCCGCTCGCCTGCCCGTGGCTGGCGAAGTACAGGTCCACCGCGAACACCGTCATGCCGATCGAGCCGAACGGCACCAGGCCGATCTCGACATGCCGGCCCGACAAGCGTTCGCACAGCAGCGAGCCGATGCCGATACCCACCGAGAACACCGCCAGCAATAGCGTCACCACGTTCTGGTCGCCGCCCAGCACGTCCTTGGCAAAGCTGAAGAACGAGGTCAGGAAGGTTGCGCCCAGGAACCACAACCACGAGATGCCCAGCAGGCTCAGGAAAACCGTGCGGTTCTCGCGCGCGAGCATCAGGTTGCGCCAGGTCTCCGTGAACGGGTTCCAGTTGATGCGCAGGTCGGGCTGCGGCGCAGGTGACACCGGCACGCCGCGCGACACCACGCGGCCAGCCACGGCAAGGCCGACGCAGGCCGCGCCGACATAGAGCGGCCCGATCAGCTTGCCGCCCTGCTCCAGCCCGGCCAGTTCGCCGCCGAGCAGCGTGCCAAGCAGGATCGCGACAAAGGTCCCCATCTCGACCAGCCCGTTGCCGCCGACCAGTTCGGATTCCTCGAGGTGCTGCGGCAGGTAGGCGAACTTGACCGGCCCGAACAGCGTGGAATGCAGGCCCATCAGGAACGTGCCCGTGTAGAGCAGCGTGGCGTTGTGCCAGGCGAATCCGGCGCAGCCGAGCGCCATGATGGCGATCTCGAGCGACTTCACTAGCCGGATCAGGCGCGATTTTTCGATCTTGTCGGCGATCTGCCCGCTGGTCGCGGAAAACAGCACGAACGGCGCGATGAAGATCGCCGAGATCAGGAATGCGGCGCTGCGGGCGTCCACGCCCTCGAACAGCGCCGTGTGATAGGTCACCAGCGAGGTGAAGGCGACCTTGAAGACGTTGTCATTCATCGCCCCCAGGAACTGGGTCCAGAAGAACGGGGCGAAACGGCGCGCGCCGAGCAGTCGAAACTGGCTGTTTTGGCTCATGTTGGCAGGCTTGGGGCCCGGATGGGTTGGCCCCGGGATTCTGCCGGGGCGGCGTTCCGGCCGCCATCATGCCATCACGATGGCCGGACTGCACCTGGCCGGGACACTCCCGGCCCGGCGTTGCTCAGTCTGCGCGTTCCTGCTCTTCGGGCCAGTCGCGGATATAGGCCTTGAGCATCTTGTTTTCGAAGCTCTGGTCTTCCACCACCGCCTTGGCCACGTCGTAGAACGAAATCACGCCCATCAGCGTGCGGTTGTCGAGGATCGGCAGGTAGCGGGTGTGACGCTCCAGCATCATGCGGCGCACCTCGTTGACGTCGGTCTCCATGGTGCAGGTGAGCGGCGCATCGTCCATTACCTTGCGGATGCTGGTGTTGCCCACGCTGCCGCCATTCCTGGCCAGCGTCTCGATGATCTCGCGGAAGGTCAGCATGCCGACCAGGTCGCCATACTCCATGACCACGAGCGAGCCGATGTCGTGCTCGGCCATGGTGTGGACGGCTACCAGCAAGGCGGTGTCAGGCGTCACGGTGTAGAGCGTATTGCCCTTGATCTGGAGGATGTCGCTGACTTTCATGGTTGTCTCCGCTACCGGGTGCCTGCGGCATGGCGCCCTGCCGGAACCGGGGGGGCCGAATGCCTTTTTATCTGTTCATGGGATGTCCGGGCAGGGGTTGCCCGTGCGCCGATGCTAGCCCAGATCGCCCGGATAAGTAAAGCACAGGCCGGTTTCCGGGCGGATGACCCCATCGCCGCACGGGCGATGCTACGATGCAGCCCGGAGACAACTCTCGCCCGAATCCTCATGTCCGGTACCCGCTTCGACACGCTGGCGCTGCACGCCGGCGCCGCGCCCGACCCCGCCACCGGGGCCCGCGCCACGCCCATCCACCTGACCACCTCGTTCGTGTTCAAGGACAGCGAGCATGCGGCTTCGCTGTTCAATATGGAACGCGCCGGCCACGTGTACTCGCGCATTTCCAACCCTACCGTGGCGGTGCTGGAAGAGCGCATCGCCGCGCTGGAGAACGGCGCGGGCGCCGTCGCCACCGCCTCGGGCCAGGCCGCGCTGCACCTGGCCGTGGCCACGCTGATGGGTGCCGGATCGCATATCGTTGCTTCCACCGCGCTGTACGGCGGCTCGCACAACCTGCTGCACTACACGCTGCGCCGCTTCGGCATCGAGACCACGTTCGTCAAGCCGCGCGATATCGACGCGTGGCGCGCCGCCATCCGCCCCAATACGCGCCTGCTGTTCGGCGAGTCGCTGGGCAACCCCGGCCTCGACGTGCTCGACATCCCGACCCTGGCGCAGCTCGGCCAGGACAACGGCATTCCGCTGCTGGTCGATTCCACCTTCACCACGCCCTACCTGCTGCGCCCGTTCGATCTTGGCGCAGGCCTGCTCTACCATTCGGCCACCAAGTTCCTGGGCGGTCACGGCACCACCATCGGCGGCGTGCTGGTGGAAGGCGGCACCTTCGATTTCGAGGCCTCCGGACGTTTCCCCGAGCTGTCGGAGCCGTATGAAGGCTTCCACAACATGGTCTTCACCGAGGAAAGCACGGTCGCCCCGTTCCTGCTGCGCGCGCGCCGCGAAGGCCTGCGCGACTTCGGCGCCTGCATGAATCCGATGGCCGCATGGCAATTGCTGCAGGGCGTGGAAACGCTGCCGCTGCGCATGGCGCGCCATGTCGAGAACACGCGGCGCGTGGTGCAGTTCCTGGCCTCGAACCCGATGGTCGAGTCCGTTGCCTACCCGGAGCTGGAGTCGCACCCCGACTACGAACTGGCCAAGCGCCTGCTGCCGCGCGGCTGCGGCGCCGTGTTCAGCTTCAACCTGAAGGGCAATCGCGAAGCCGGCAAGCGCTTTATCGAAAGCCTGTCGCTGTTCTCGCACCTGGCCAACGTCGGCGATGCGCGCTCGCTGGTGATCCACCCTGCCTCGACCACGCACTTCCGCATGGACGCGACGGCGCTGCAGTCGGCCGGCATCACCGAAGGCACGATCCGCCTGTCGATCGGCCTGGAAGACGCCGACGACCTGATCGAAGACCTCAAGCGCGGCCTGAAGTCGGCCGAAAAGGCCATGAGCGGCAAGGGAGGGCAAGCCTGATGGAACTGAAGATCGCAGGCCAGCCGGCCTACGCCTATACCGGCGGCAAGCCGTTCGACCCCGCCCTGCCCTGCGCCGTGTTCGTGCATGGCGCGCAGAACGACCACAGCGTCTGGGGACTGCAGACGCGCTGGTTCGCCAACCACGGTTTTTCCGTGCTGGCGGTGGACCTGCCCGGCCACAACCGCAGCAAGGGCGCACCGCTGGCCACGGTCGAAGAGATGGCCGATTGGGTCATGTCGCTGGTGGCCGCTGCCGGCGTGACGGCGCCCGTACTGGTGTTCGGCCACAGCATGGGTTCGCTGATCGCGCTCGAATGCGCGGCGCGCCACGCGCAATCCGTGCGCGGCATTGCCATGCTGGCAACGGCTTATCCGATGAAGGTATCGGACGCGCTGCTCGACGCCGCGCTCAACCGCGAAGGCCAGGCCATCGCCATGGTCAATGCGTGGTCGCACTCGAGCCTGGCCAACAAGCCGTCATCCCCCGGGCCTGGCGCGTGGATGCAGGGCGGCAGCCAGCGGCTGATGGAACGCGTCGCGCGCAACAACCCGTCGGTCCATGTCTTCCATAACGACTTCACCGCCTGCAACACCTACGCGCATGGCGACGAAGCCGCGGCGGCACTGTCCTGCCCGGCGCTCTTCATCACGGGCAGCAAGGACATGATGACCTCGCCCAAGGCCGCACAGGCACTGGCCGCGAAAATGGCCCATGCCAGCATGGTTTCGGTACCGTGCGGCCACGCCATGATGGGCGAACGGCCGGACGAAGTCCTCGATGCACTGTCGGGCTTTGCGCGCAAGGTGGCCGCGGCTCGCTGAAGCACAGGCGGACGGCCTCCGTGGCGCCGTCCGCCCCTTTCCTGAAGCGTGACTTGTCCGAGAAAACGCTGGCACTGCGCCTCCCGATAGAAGTGATGCGATCGGGCGTGTCACACGGTGCCGGCCGTTGTGCAAGGCTTGCCGATCCGCCCGCTAATACTGTATATTTATACAGTATTAGCCGCATCCCGGAAAGGCTGGCTACTGAAGTCAAGCCCATGGCGGCGCCTGCGCTTTCTCTCTCCACCTCGAAAGGTAATCATGTTCGTGGACCGCACCGAAATCATCAACGCCGCCAAGGCACTGCGCGCCAGCCAGGAAGAATCCAGGTACGGCAAGCTCGTCGCACTCGCGAACAAGCAACTCAAGGCAATGCAAACGGCTATCCAGAAGGGGAAGGAAGAATTCGAGACCAGCCTGGTCCTTGACATCAACGAGGACAATCCGCAAGCAGCGCTGGAAGCCCGCGCGCAACGGCTGGCCGACGACCTCAGGGCGCAGGGCTACACCGCAACGGTGACCACGTTTGCCGAGGCCAGCACCGACCGCAAGAACTGGACGCCGAATATCACGGTCGCCATCGGTCTGGGCGACATCGCTTCCGAAATCGACGGCGAGATTACCGAAAGCACGGTAACCGACGGGACGCAGGCCGCGCTGGCTGGCGAAGCTGTCAGTGAAATGGCCTGACGGCAGGCAGGCAATCCGAGATATGGCGACGTTTGAGTTGAGATTCTCAAGTATTCTGGGAGCTCACAGCGACACAGGCTTGCCAGAACAACATTCGGAGACAGCCATGGCCCGGGCCCACGCGCGCGAATTCGAAAGTTTCGCGGCTTTCTATCCCTACTACCTGGGCGAACACCGCGACCGCACCTGCCGGCGGCTGCATTTCGCCGGCTCGACCGTAGCACTGCTTTGCCTGCTGATGATCGTCATCACCGGCAATGCATGGTGGCTGCTGGGTGCGGTGGTGTCAGGCTATGCGTTTGCCTGGGTCGGGCACTTCGGCTTCGAGAAGAACCGGCCCGCCACCTTTCGCCATCCGCTCTACAGCCTGATGGGTGACTGGGTCATGTACGCGGATATCGTGCGCGGGCGGATTCCGTTCTGAACAGCGGGCTGGCCTATCCATGCCGCCCGGGCGGCACCATCTCCAGCGCCGGCCTCGACGGTTCAGCTGTCTCTGCCGCCGTGGGATCGGCAGCACCCTGCTCCCTGAACACAACCTCCAGCGGCTGATCGAGCTGAGGATTAATCAGGATCGATTTCAGCGATTCCGCTCCTTGCAGTTGCTGCGCCAGCGCCGTGCGCGGCAAGCGCGGCAGGTTGAGCACCAGCCGGTCATACAGCGTGCGCAGCGTCACCTGCGACGGGTCGCACAGCAGCGCCCAGTGCGCCTGCCCGCGATCCTGCTGCAGCTTGCCGATCAGGTGCATGGCCTTGAGCTTGCCTAGCAGCACGGCAAGGTAGTCGGCTTCGACACGAAGCTTGCGCCCCAGGTCCAGCTCCCCGACGCTGCGCGGCACCTCGTCGCGCGCCTTGTACAGCAGCAGCAGCACGCCCAATGCATCGAAGAACTCGCTGCCTGCAAATGTGCGCCGGCGCCAGTGCCCTTGCCGCACGACCGGCAGGTTGGCCGCGATGGTGGCGCCCAGCAGCGTCACGAGCCAGCTCAGGTAGATCCACAGCAGGAAGATCGGCAGCGCCGCGAAGGTCCCATAGACCGCCGTGTAGGTCGGGATATGCGTGATGAAATACCCGAAGCCGCGCTTGGCGAATTCGAATGCGATGGCCGCCACAAGACCCGCGGCAATCGCGTCGCGCCATTCGACATACGCGTTCGGCACTGCGGTATAGAGAAACGCGAACGCCAGGGCCGACAGCGCGACCGGCGTCGCGCTCACGAGCAGCCCGAGCCCAATCGGCATATTGCCGACATAGCCCGCCGAGACCGAGATCAGGTAGGAACTGATCGACAGGCTGGCACCGATCAGCACCGGACCGAAGGTCAGCACGGCCCAGAACACCAGCACGCGTTGCGCCAGCGGCCGGCGCTGCTTGACGCGCCAGATCCCGTTGAGGGCGTCCTCCACGGTCAGCATGGTCAGCACCGACGTCAGCATCAGCCCGCCCAGGCCCATTGCCGTCAGGCCGCGCGCGCTCTTGGAAAACTGGCCGAGGTAGCGCGAGATCGATTCGCTGACGTTGCCCGGAATCAGGTTCTGGAACAGGAAGGCCTCGATGTCCGCGCGGAACTCCCGGAACACCGGGAACGCTGCCAGCAGTGCGAATGCCACCGTCAGCACCGGCACGACCGACAGGAAGGTGGTGAAGGTCAGGCTGGCGGCAACCTGGGGCAGGCGGCCCTCTCCCGCGCGGCGCAACGCATAGCGCGAGAGCGCGCGCAGTTTCTGCAGATTCCATTCCCTGCGCAGGCGGGCAAGGCGGGTTCCATACATGCTGCGGGGGACTCCTGTGATGGGATGTGGCGATCGGTCGGGGGCCGCTGAGGTGGCGGGGGCACAACTATAATACGCGGATTGTTCCGGCCCCATTGCCGGGCCCGACTGTTCCGGACCTCATGCCGCCCATCGCCGGCACGGGCCGCCATCTCGCCTCATGACCGACATCCTCGTCCTGTATTACAGCCGCCACGGCGGCACCCGCAAGCTGGCCGAACTGATTGCCACCGGCATCGACCGCGTCCCCGGCGCCCAGGCGCGCCTGCGCACGGTGCCGCCGGTCTCCACGGTATGCGAGGCCACCGCGCCCGATATCCCGGCCGACGGCCCGCCCTATGCCGAACTGCGCGACCTTGAGGAATGCGCCGGCCTGGCGCTGGGCAGCCCCACGCGCTTCGGCAATATGGCCGCGCCGATGAAGTACTTCCTCGACGGCACGGTAGCGCAGTGGCTGTCGGGCGCGCTTACCGGCAAGCCGGCGTGCGTGTTCACCGCCACCGGCAGCCTGCATGGCGGACAGGAAACGACGCTGCTGTCGATGATGCTGCCGCTGCTCCACCACGGCATGCTGATCATGGGCCTGCCCTATTCCGAGAAGGCGCTGATGACGACCACGGCCGGCGGCACGCCCTACGGCCCGAGCCACCACGCGCACGGCGACAACCGCGGCCCGGTCACCGACGAAGAAGCCGTCCTGGCCATCGCCATGGGCAAGCGGCTGGCAGAAGCCGCGTTGCGCCTGGCGGGAGACCGCGCATGAGCGCCGCGCCGGCCGACAGCAACAACAGCGACAGCGCCTTGCACAACACCACGCTATACCGCCTGAGCGTGGGCAGCCTGATCGCCCTGATGCTGCTTTGCATCGCGTGGGAATGGTTCCTGGCACCGCTGCGTCCCGGCGGGTCATGGCTCATCATCAAGTTCCTGCCGCTGCTGCTGCCGCTGCGCGGCGTGCTGACGCGCAACCGCTACACCCTTCAGTGGTCGTCGATGCTGATCCTGCTGTTCTTCACCGAAGGCATCGTGCGGGCCACCAGCGACCGCGCGCCGTCTTCGACGCTGGCCTGGGTCGAGGTGGCCCTGAGCCTGCTGTATTTCTTCAGCACCATCCTTTATCTGCGCCCGTACAAGCGCCGCGCCAGGGCGGCGAAGACCGCCTCACCCGGCAAGTAGCCGCACTCCAGGACCCGACATGCCCGCTTCGCACCACGACTCCTTCCTTGATCTCTGCCGCGCGGCACTCGGTCCCCAGCATGTGCTGACCGACGCTGCCGACAAGGCGCCCTACCTGACGGACTGGCGCAAGCGCTACACCGGCGAGGCCATCGCCGTGCTGCGCCCGGGCAATACCGAGGAAGTGGCGGCCGCCGTCCATGCCTGCCATGCGCACCAGATCGCCGTGGTGCCGCAGGGCGGCAATACCGGCCTGTGCGGCGGCGCAACACCGGCCACTTCGGATTGCGTGGTGATTTCGCTGCAGCGGCTGAACCGCGTGCGGCAAGTCGACCCGCTCAACAACACCATCACCGTCGACGCCGGCGTGGTGCTGCAACACCTGCAGGACGTGGCGCACGAACACGGCCGGCTGTTTCCGCTAAGCCTGGCGGCCGAAGGCAGCTGCACCATCGGCGGCAACCTGTCGACGAATGCGGGCGGCACTGCGGTGCTGCGCTATGGCAATACGCGCGAGCTATGCCTGGGGCTCGAAGTGGTGACGCCCAAGGGGGAGATCTGGCACGGCCTGCGCGGACTGCGCAAGGACAACACCGGCTACGACCTGCGCGACCTGTTCATCGGCGCGGAAGGCACGCTCGGCATCATCACGGCCGCGGTCATGAAGCTGTTCCCGCTGCCGCGCGCCAGCGTCACCGCGCTGGCGGCGGTGGCAAGCCCGCGCGCGGCGCTCGCACTGCTGGCCATCGCGCAGTCGCATGCAGGGGCCATGTTGACCGGCTTCGAACTGATGTCGGCATTGAGCATGCAGCTCGTCGCCACGCATTTCCCGCAGCTGCGCTATCCGTTTGCGGAGGTGTATCCGCAACTCGTGCTGATGGAACTGTCGGACAGTGAAGGTGAAGACCATGCGCGCGCCATCTTCGAAAAGCTGATGCAGGTTGCCTTCGACGCCGGCGTCGTCATCGACGCCGCAGTGGCGGAATCCGTGCAGCAGTCGCGCGATTTCTGGAACCTGCGCGAGCACATTCCGCTGGCACAGGTCGAGGAAGGCAAGAACATCAAGCACGACATTGCGGTGCCCGTGTCGCGCGTGGCGGATTTCATCGAGACCACCGACGCGCTGCTGCAGGTGTCGTTCCCCGGTGCGCGCATGGTGACGTTCGGCCATCTCGGCGACGGCAACCTGCACTACAACGTGTCGCCGCCGGCCGGCGTGGACCATGACGCGTTCCTGGTCAACCAGGACGCCGTCAACCGCGTCGTCCATGACAGCGTGCATTCGCATGGCGGCTCGATCTCCGCCGAGCATGGCCTGGGCCAGCTCAAGCGCGACGAGAACCGACTCTACAAGAGCGAGGTGGAACTGGCCATGATGCGCGCGATCAAGCAGGCCCTGGACCCGCAGGGCCTGATGAACCCCGCCAAGGTCATCTGAGCGCGTCCACCTCCGCGCGCACATACGCCGCCACGGCTTCCAGCATCTGGTCGAGGTGTCCGCGCAGCGCCGCAAACCCCGCGTTGCGCGCAAAGCGGTCCTCGTCCAGATAGAGCGCGCGGTTCACCTCGACCTGCAGGCTGTGCCGCCCGCGCGCCGGGTCGGAGTAGGCACGGATGAGTTCAGCACCCTTGTAAGGCCAGTTGACCGACACCGTGTAGCCCAGTTGGCGCAGGCTGCCCGCCACGACCTCGATGAACGCCGCCGAGCAGGTCTCGCCATCGCGGTTGCTGACCACAAAGTCGGGCCGCATGTTGCCGTTGTCGATATTCATCGCATTGCCGCGCGACTTCATCGAATGGCAGTCGATATGCCAGACCGCGCCGAAGCGCGCGTACTGCGCGTCGATCAGGCGCGCCATGGCAGCGTGGTAAGGATCGTAGTACCGCTGCAGCAGTTGTTCGGCGAAACTCGCCGGCAGCTTGCACGCATAGACCGGCACGCCCGGCAAAGCCAGCCGCCGCAGCACGCCCATGCCGCGCCGCGCCTTGTCGCTCGGCCGCAGCGGATACGGCAACAGCCCTTCCAGCAGATCCGGATCCAAATCGTCCCGCGCACGGTTGGCATCGACCAGCCAGCGCGGAAAACGCGCGTGCAGCAGCGTGCCGCCCACCCGGGGCGCATGGCCGAACAGTTCGTCGACATAGGCGTCCCAGCCGCTCAGCAACTCTTCTGGCGTGGCCGATATCGGCAGGATTTCGTCGTGATGGAGGCCACTGTGGGGAGAATCCACCACCAAAGGCAAGGCAACGGCGTCAGGTTCGATGAGGGTGTAAGGATCGGACATGGAACAGGCGGGCGGAAACGAAATTGGGGGCGCGGTGCGCGTCGGGTCAGAACTTGTGCTGGATGCCGATGCCGTAGGTGATCACGGTATCGCCCGATTTGCGGCTGTTGCCGTCCTCGTAGTCGAAAAAGACATAGGGCAGCGTGCGCTTGCTGAGCCGGTAGCCATAACCGGCCTGTGCCTTGCGCAGCTTGCCGCTGGTGCTGTTCTGGACGTCGCGCTCCATGTAGTTGACGGTCAGGCTGTGCGGTCCGTAGGGGACGGTCAGCCCCGTCAGCCAGTAGCGCACGTCGGTGCGGGTACTGGCCGTGCCGACGTAGCGGTCACGCCCGTACACGCCGTAGACGTTGACGACCTTGAAGTCATAGGCGGCGGTGGCCTGGACCTTGTCGCGGAAGTCGTTCGCGACCAGTCCGCCCGACTTGGCATCGCGCGAATAGCCGAGGCCTGCCGAGAAATTGCCCGAGGCATAGTTCAGTCCGGTGTCGTACTGCCGGAAGTCATCCTCCGCCTTCACCGGCGAATTGACATTGGGCGTGGCAGGGTCCGGCCCGGCCAGGTTGACCCGGGCGCGCAGCGAGAAGCCGCCGAAGTCCGGCGTCACGTAGCCCAGCGCGTTCGACACGCGGTTGCGCGCGTTCAGCACCTTGGTGCCGATGGCCGTGGCGCCGGCATCGTGGATGACGAAATCCACGTTCTGCGTGATCTGCGAGTAGATCGGCGAGCCGACCGGGGTGGCCGAGTCCAGCCGGCCCAGCGCAAAGGCACCGAAGACGCCGCTCAGACCCACAAAGGCATTGCGGAACTGCGGATTGGTGGCAACGCCGTTGTCGGCCTGGAAGCCCTGCTCCAGGCCGAAATCCGCACGCAGCGAACCCCCGAGATCCTCGTTGCCGCGCATGCCCCAGCGCGAGGCGTTGTCCACCATTTGCCCGGCGTTGCCGCGCGGACCACGCTGGTACTCGATGTCCGTGTCGAGGCGGCCATAGAGCGTCAAGGTGGCCTGCGCGCCGGCCGACGCCGCCAGCAGCGCGCCGCCGATACACGCTCGCCCGATAAGACTAAATGACTTCATGCTGTTCTCCTTCTCCTCTGCGAAACAACCCGCCGCCATGCGCCCGCGCGAAAAAAGTGCGAGCGCCGCCCTCCGCGCCGTGGACCGGAGCGGATGCCATGCGGCTATCCCGTGGTAAAGCGCCGCCCCTGGCGGCGCGCGATCAGGCCGCCGTCATCTGGCCTGTTTCATTGAGGTGGCACGCCGACAGGCGGCCGCCACCGATATCGCGCAACAGCGGCACCTCGGCCGCGCAACGCGCGCTCGCATGCGGGCAGCGCGGATGGAACGCGCAGCCGGATGGCGGCGCCAGCGGACTCGGCAGTTCGCCCTGGATCGGCTGGTGGCTCGCGGAACTGCCGTCGAGCCGCGGCGCATCGGCCAGCAACGCACGCGTGTAGGGATGGCCGGGCTCGGCGAAGATCGCGCGCGCATCGCCCATCTCGACCACGCGGCCCAGGTACATGATGACCACGCGGTCCGACATATGCTCCACCACCGCAAGGTTGTGGCTGATGAAGACGTAGGTCAGGTCCTGTTGCCGGCGCAGGTCCATGAACAGGTTGATGACCTGCGCCTGCACCGAGACGTCCAGCGCGGACACCGCCTCGTCGCAGACCACCAGGCGCGGCTGCAGCGCCAGGGCCCGTGCGATGGCCACGCGCTGGCGCTGGCCGCCGGAGAATTCGTGCGGATAGCGTTCGGCATAGGAGGCATCAAGACCGACCATCGCGAGCATCTCGCACGCGAACTCCGCAACCTGCGCGCGCCCGATCAGACCGTGATGCAGCGCGCCTTCCGTAATCGCCTGCCCGATGCGCAGGCGCGGATTGAGCGACGCATACGGGTTCTGGAACACCATCTGCACCGCAAGGTGATACGACGCGGCGGCTGTATCGGCACGTTCGCCTTCCCACAGCACGTCGCCGCTACTGGGGGCAAGCAGGCCAGCCAGCATGCGGCCCAGCGTGGATTTGCCGCAGCCGGATTCGCCCACCACGCCCAGCACTTCGCCTTTGCGGACTTGCAGCGAAACATCATTGACGGCATGCACCGCCTGACGCGTGCGCGGTTTGCGGGCCATGCGATCAAGCAGGCCCGGCTTCGGGGCGAATTGCTTCTGCAGATGGCGTGCTTCGAGCAGGACAGTCATGCCGCCTCCAGTGGGTGAATGCAACGCAGCAACCGGCCGCGCACGGAAACTTCAAGTGGCGCCTGCGCGCAACGGTCGCTGGCTCGCGCGCAGCGCGGCGCGAACGCGCAGCCCGGCGGCAAGGCCGACAACGCCGGCGCCGCACCGGGGATCGCCCGCAAGGTGCGCCCGCGCGTGTCATGCGCGGGCAGCGAATCGAGCAGCCCGCGCGTATAGGGATGCATCGGCTGGCGGATGACGTCCGCCACCGGCCCCTGCTCGACCACGCGGCCGGCGTACATCACGCAGACGCGGTCGACCAGGTCCTTGACCACAGCCAGGTCATGGCTGATCCAGATCACGGCCGCGCCGGTCTCGCGCACGAGCTGCTTCATCTCGAACAGGATCTGCGCCTGGATGGTCACATCGAGCGCGGTGGTGGGCTCGTCGGCGATGATCAGGTCGGGCTGGTTGACCAGCGCATTGGCAATGGCCACGCGCTGGCGCATGCCGCCCGACAGTTCATGCGGATAGGCCTGCATGCGCTCCTGCGGCGCGGGAATGCCAACCTTCTTCAGCGCATCGACAGCGCGGTCATGCGCTTCCGTGTGCGAGCAGCGATGATGCACGCGCACCGTCTCGATCAGCTGCGCGCCAATCCGCATGACGGGGTTGAGCGACATCATCGGGTCCTGGAACACCATCGCGATGCGGTCGCCACGCAGTGCCTGCCACTGGCGCGGCGTACACGTGCGCAGGTCCTGTCCCTTGAAGCGGACTTCCCCATCGGTCACGCGGCCCGGCGGGTCGAGCAGGTTCATCAGCGAGAACGCCGTCACCGACTTGCCCGATCCGGACTCGCCCACGATGCCGAGGATCTCGCCCGCATCGAGCGAGAAGGAAACATTGTCGACGGCGGTGACCGCGCCGTGCTCCAGTGCGAAGCGCGTCGTCAGGCCATTTACTTCCAGCATTGCCATGGTTCTCTCCTCAGCCCTCGTTGCGCGGGTTGAGCACGCGGCGCAGCCGGTCGCCCACCAGGTTGATGGCGCCGATCAGCAGCACCAGGGCCACGCCCGGGAAGACGCTGATCCAGTATTTGTTCGACAGCATGTACTCGAAGCCATTGGCAATCAGCATGCCCAGCGACGGTTGCGTGCGCGGCAGGCCGATGCCAAGGAAGCTCATGGTGGCCTCCAGCGTGATGGCGTGCGCGATCTGCAGCGTGGCGGTGACCACCAGCGGCGCCATGCAGTTGGGCAGGATGTGCCGGAACATCACGCGCCACGCGGGCAGGCCCTGGCCCAGCGCGGCCTCGACATAGTCCTTGCGCCGCTCCACCTGCGCCGACCCGCGCACCGTGCGCGCGAAGTAGGCCCACTGCACGATCACCAGCGCCATCAGCGTCTTGTCCACGCCCTGCCCCAGCACCGCGAGCAGGATCAGCGCGACAAGGATCGCCGGCAAGCTCAGCTGCAGGTCGACGATGCGCATGATCACCGCGTCGACCGCGCCGCCGCAGTAGGCGGCGACCAGCCCGATGGCGGCGCCGACCAGCAACGCCACCACGGCGCTGATCACGCCGACGGCGACGCTGATGCGGATGCCGTAGAAGATGGCGCTGACGAGGTCGCGTCCGGCGCCATCGGTGCCGAGCCAGTAGTGCATCTGGCCCTCATAGCCAACCGCGCCGGGCGGCAGTTCGGAATCGATCACGGACACCGAGGCCAGGTCGTAGGGATCCTGCGGGCTGATCACGCCCGCGAATACGGCGACCAGCATGAGCACGAGCAAGAGCGCCAGCGCTGCCGCCGCCACGCGATTGCGCGCGAAACGTGCGAGGAAGGACGGACGTCGCGGCCGGCTCGGCGGCGCCGTGCCCTCCGGGGGCGCTGATGCCAGCGGTGCAGCCGTCGCGCGCGGTTCAGTAACGGGAAGGGACATCGGGAAACTTGGCGAAAGTCAGGTTCAGGATGAAAGACGGAAAAGTTCAGGCCGCCTTGTGTCGCAGGCGCGGATCGAGCACCACGTACAGCAGGTCGACGATCAGGTTGAGCACCACGAACAGCACCAGCGTGACCAGCAGGTAGGCCACCACGACTGGGCGGTCCAGCGCGAGCACCGAGTCGATGATGAGCTTGCCCATGCCGGGCCACGAGAACACGGATTCCGTCACCACCGAAAACGCGATGAGGTGGCCGAATTCAAGACCCACCACGGTCACGATCGGAATCAGCACATTGGGCACCACGTGGCGCAGCACCAGCCGCGCGCCGCCCACGCCCTTGGCGCGCGCGAACTTGATGTACTCCTGCCCGGCCACCTCGCGCGTGCCGGCCTCGGTCAGGCGCGCCACCAGCGAGATCTTGAACAGCGACAGCGTCAGCGCCGGCAGCAGCAGGAAGCGTATGCCCTCCCAGCTCGTCACGGACAGCGGCATGCCCAGCACCGTGCTGACCGGCCCGCGGCCGCCCGAGGGCAGCCAGCCCAGGTTCACAGAGAACACCAGGATGCCGATCATGCCGATCCAGAACGTCGGCATGATCACGCCGCCGAGCGAACACGCCATCAGCAGCCGCGACAGGCGGCTATTGGGCTTGAGCCCCGCGAAGATCCCCATCGGGATGCCAATCGCCAGCGACAAGAGCAACGCGGTCATCGCCAGTTCCAGCGTCGCCGGCACGCGGCTCACGATCAGCTCGATCGCGGGCCGGTTGTAGATGAAGGAGTCGCCGAGATCGCCGCGCAGCGCGCCCTGCATGAAATGCAGGTATTGCTGCTGGACCGGCTGGTCCAGTCCGAGCGAATGGCGCGTTTCGGCAATCTCCTGCTCGGTCGCGGTCGGGCTCACCAGCAGGTGCACCGGATCGCCGATCAGGTTGACGGCGCAGAAAGTCAGGACCGACATGATCCACAGCACCACAATGCTCTGCAGCAGCCGTTTGAGTAGGGTTTCCAGCATGGAGGCTTCCGAAATGGGAATAGCCGACGCGCGTCAGGGGCGTGCGGCCGGTCGAATATTGGTGGCGTAGGTAAAACCGTCGCTGCGCGGCTTCACCCGCAGCCCGTTGCGGTAGGCCCACGTGGCGCGCAGGTGGTGCAGCGGCACCACGCCGACGTCTTCGGCCAGGGCTATGGCAGCCTGGCGCTGCACTTGTTCGCGCGCCGGCGGATCCATGGTGCGCATGGCCTCGTCGACCAGGGCATCGATCTTGCGATTGGCATAGCCGCTGCGATTGTTGGCGCCCAGTCCAGCCTTCTTGTCCTGCGAATGCGCGGCGGCCACAAGCGGTTCGAGCGAATCGCCGCTGACCGCGCCGATGCCGAGCATGAACGCGCTGAACTCCGGCTTGCCGCCCTCCCCGCCCGAGGTGGCGCGCGTGATGTACACCGAATAGGGCAGCGTGCGCACCTCGGTCCGGATGCCCGCGCGGGTCAGCATCTGGCCGATGGCCTCGCAGGTCTTGGCATCGTTCAGGTAGCGGTCATTGGGGCAATGCAAGGTCAGGCGGAAGCCCGACGGATAGCCGGCTTGCGCCAGCAGCCGGCGCGCCTGCGCCGCGTCCCCCTGCGGCGGGGCCACGGCACGCGCAAAGCCGAAGAAGCCTGGCGGCACAAGCTGGCCGGCGGGCACGGAATCGCCCTTGGTGACGCGCCCGGCAATCAGGTCGCGGTCGATCGCCACGCTGATGGCCTCGCGCACTTTCACGTCGCGCAACGGATTGATGGCCAGCGGGCGGCCTTCGTTGTCGCTCACGTACGGCGACACCTGCCGCGCCTGGTCGAGCTGCAGGTAGTTCAGCATGTACGACGTTGCCGATACCGTGCGGATGCGCCCTTCGGTGCGGGCGAAGGCATCGGCGATGTTCGCCGATGAGGCGTCGATCACGTCCACCAGCCCCGACAGCAGCGCCGACGCGCGCGCGGGTTCCTTGGCGATGAACTGGAACACCACGTGGTCCCACGGCTCCGGTGCGCCCCAGTATGTCGTGTTGCGTGCAAAGGTCAGTTGCTGGCCGTGCTCCCACGAGATGAAGCGGTACGGCCCGGTACCGATGGCCGCGCGGCCCGCGGCAAAGTCCGCCTCCTTGACCTTGTCGCCGAGCGAGCGCGGCAGCATGGCCACCAGTCCCACGTTCTGCGGCAGCACCGGGTTCGGCGTGCGCGTCACCACGCGCAAAGTCAGCGGCCCGGTCACCTGCACCTCGGCAATCGATTTCAGGTAGGTGCGGAAGGTCCGTGCGCCGGCAAGGTGGCGCGCGCGCTCGATCGAGTACCGGGCGTCTTCTGCCGTGAACGGCTCGCCATCGCTGAAGCGCACGCCGGCGCGCAACTGGAATTCCCACGTGCGGGGGTCGACCTGGCGCCAGCCGGTAGCGAGTTGCGCCACGGGGCGCAGGTCACTGTCGAGGCCGACCAGCGTCTCGTAGACGTGTCCCCAGAGATTGCGCCCCGCGGCGTCGAGCACATGCGGGTCGGCCGCGCTGATTTCAGCCTTGTAGCCGATGCGCAGGTCCGCCGCGCGCGCCGCGCCGGTGCCGGCCAGTGCCAGCACGGTGCCAAGAATGAGCGCGGCCGCCGGATGGCGGCGGCGTCTTGCAAAGGTCGTCGTTTTCGTTGGCTGAAACATTGTTTCGTTCAGTGATACTGTGTATCGAAGAATAAGACAAAGCCGCGTTACGGGTAAGCAGGGTTTACCCGCCATCCCGCATTGCGAAGGAACAAGAAGCGACGTCCGCGTTGTCACGGCGCAGGTCGGCCACAAGGCGTGACGGCACGCCTGCGGCGATCCGTTGCCGGCTCGGAAGGGAAATTTCGGGGGGACGCGGGGAAAGAAGTTGCCGCGGACGCGGCAACCAGGTGGCCTGGCGGCCGGAGTATCAGGCTCAGGCGCCCGTGTGGCCGAGCGCGCGCGACAACGCGGCCGCCTGTTCGACGACCATGGCCACGTGGCGGTCCAGCACTTCCTGCGCGGTACGGCTGGCCGGGCTGGCAATGCTCAGCGAGGCCACCGTGGCGCCGGTATGGTCGCGCAACGGCGCGGCCGCCGACACGGCATCGGCCTCGCGCTCGCCCAGCGAGATCGCATAGCCCGCGGCACGGATGCTGGCCAGTTCGTCGCGCAGCGCTTGTGGATCGACGATGGTCTTGTCGGTGAAACGCTGCGGCGACGTGGCCAGCACCGCGTTGACCAGCGTCTCGCCGCCGAAAGCGAGCAGCAGCTTGCCCGATGCGCCCACATGCAGCGGACGCCGGTTGCCGACCTCGGTATGCACGCGCACCGATTGCGAGGACTCGTGGCGCGCCACGCAGACCGATTCCAGCCCGTCGCGCACGCGCACGATCACGTTTTCGCCGCAGGCAGCGCCCAGCGCGACCAGGCTCGGTGCCACCAGCTTGATCAGGTCGAGCTGCTCGCGCGCGGCATTGCCGACCAGCAAGGCGTTGTAGCTCAGCTTGTAGACCGCCGCCGGCGCCTCGCGCGCGATCATGCCGCGGTGTTCCAGCGTGCTCAGCAGCCGGAACGCGCGCGCCTTGGTCAGATCGGCGCGGCGCGCCAGCTCGGTGACGCCCAGCGACGGGTGCTCGGCGACCAGCATCAGCAGGCCTAGAGCCTCGTCTACGGCATCGACGATGTAGGTCGTCGGCTTGGTGTCTTGCACAGTTTCGGAAACGGAGTTCATAGCGAATTGTAGCGGCGTTGCTCGCGAAGGCGGGGACGCCGCACTCTGGGGCGCGCAATGTAACGCAATGCGCATGATCTCGCCAGTTTGCGGGCGTGGTTCGGGCCACCATCGCAAGGTGCCGGAACCATGACATCGCCCGAACCTCCAACAAGGTATGCGGCCCGGCCAGCGCATTGGCCAGGCCATGCTTCGCACCGACAAGATTCAGGACTGCCGTGGCTGCCTTGATCGAGGACTACGCACTGATCGGCGACTGCGAAACGGCTGCGCTCGTCTGCCGTGATGGCAGCATCGACTGGCTGTGTCTGCCGCGCTTCGACTCCGCCGCCTGCCTGGCCGCCCTGCTGGGCACGCGCGATCACGGACGCTGGCGCATCGCGCCGGCCGGTCACGGCGGCAGGAGCCGGCGCCACTACCGGCCCGGCAGCCTGGTGCTCGAAACCGTCTTTGTCCATCCGGACGGCGTCGCGTCCGTGATCGACTTCATGCCGATCCGCCAGGGCACACCGAACACCGGCGAACGTTCGGATCTTGTCCGGATCGTCTGCGGGCGTAGCGGCAAGGTCGACATGAAGATGGACCTGACGCTGCGCTTCGACTACGGCGCGACGGTGCCATGGGTCACCCGGCTCGAAGAAGGCAACGGCATCCGCGCCGTGGCGGGCCCCGACATGGCTGTGGTGCGCTCGCCTGAGCCGCTGCGCGGAAAGGATCTCGCCACGACTTGCGAGTTCACGGTGGAGGCCGGCGAGATGAAGCCATTCGTGCTGACCTACAGCCCTTCGCACCTTGCCGCGCCGGCCCCGGTCGATGCCCTGCAGGAACTCGAACGCACGGAGCACTGGTGGCGCGAATGGTCCGACCGCTGCCAGGCCGGCGGCGACTGGCGCGGGCCGGTCAGGCGTTCGCTGGTGACCCTCAAGGCCCTGACCTACTGGCCCACCGGCGGGCTGGTCGCCGCGCCGACCACATCCCTGCCCGAAGCACCGGGCGGCGTACGCAACTGGGACTACCGCTACTGCTGGCTGCGCGACGCGACCCGCACCCTGCTGGCGCTCATGGCCGCCGGCTACTACGAGGAAGCCCAGGCCTGGCGCGCCTGGCTCACGCGCGCGGTCGCCGGCAGTCCCGAGCAGGCCCAGATCATGTATGGCGTCGGCGGAGAGCGGCGCCTGTGGGAATGGGAGCTGGACTGGCTGCCCGGATACAAGGGCGCCAGGCCGGTACGCGTGGGCAACCTTGCCGCGACCCAGCTCCAGCTCGACGTCTACGGCGAAGTCATGGATGCGCTGTACCAGGCGCGCCTTGGCGGCCTGCCGCGCGACCCGGACTCATGGGCATTGCAGCGGTCGCTGGTCAACCACCTGGCCGCCATCTGGCAGCATCCGGACGAGGGCATCTGGGAAGTACGCGGCGGACGGCAGCCGTTCACCTTTTCGAAGGTCATGGCCTGGGTGGCGCTGGATCGGGCCGTCAAGACCGTGGAGATGCATGAATCGCCGTCCTGCGCATCGCGCTGGCGCAAGGTGCGCGACGCTATCCGTGACGACGTGCTGGCCAACGGCTTCAACAGCAAGCGCCACTGCTTCGCGCAGGTCTACGGCGGCAGCACGACCGACGCCAGCCTGCTCCTGCTGCCGATCGTCGGCTTCATCGACGGCAAGGACCCGCGCATGCTGGGCACCATCAAGGCCGTCGAAGAAGAATTGCTCGTCCACGGGCTGGTGCGCCGATACCTGCCATCCCGCACGGAGGATGGCCTGCCCGGCGACGAACCGACCTTCCTCGCCTGCAGCTTCTGGCTCGCGGACGCCTATGCCGCGGCAGGGCGCCGCGATGAGGCTTGCGAACTGTTCGAGCGGCTTCTGCTGCTGCGCAATGACGTCGGCCTGCTGTCCGAGGAATATGATCCGGCCACGCGCCGCATGGCCGGAAATTTTCCGCAGGCGCTGTCGCATATCGCCCTGGTCAATACGGCCTTGCTGCTCGACAAGGGCATCAAGCGGGCATGAGGCCAGCCAGCTCCGGTCACGGCCTAGCGTGTCGGCAAGCTGCCAATCTCGTTGCCCGGCCCCTTGCCCATCTCGATGCGCGGATCGCGCCGTGCCGGCACGATGCCGTCATCGGCAAGCCGTTGCTGCAGGTCGTTGTTGCCCAGCTGCCGATAGTCCTTGTCGAGTTCGTGCGTCACCACGTTGCAGACCGATTGCGGCAGCGCCTTGCGCAGCAAGCCAAGGAAGCGCGGCGGCGCGATGACAACCAGTTCGTCGAAGCGCTGCTTGTTGCGGGCGTCTTCGAGCATCTTCGCCACCCGGCGCGCAAACAGCTGCGCTTCCAGGTGGATTTCGTCCTCGCCCGCGGATGACGTGACGGTTGCGACGCGGCCCGCGTGTGCGCCCGGATGGCCAGCGTCGCCTTGCATGCTGGCCTGTGTCCGGCGTCCATAGGCATCGTGCCGCAGGTCGGCATTGTGCGCGTGCGCTGCGGCGTCCGTGATTTTCTCGACGTCTTCCAATGGCGTGGTGCCGCCTTGCGAGGCAAGCACCCTTGCAATCCCCTCATCCGCAACAAGGATCCAGATTGTCTTCATGAGCTCTCTCCGTTCGATGGCCCGGATACCGGATACCGGACCGCGTGGAGAAGACCTGCAAGCCGCACGCCATCGCGCCGGTTGATGTGCCGGCGCAGCGCCATGTGGCGCAGGGCATGCGTGATTGCAGCTTTGACGCGAAGCGCTGCAAGTATTGCAAGGCGTCAGCGCGGCGTACTGGCGTCCGGAGCGCCCCTGCCGGGCGACGTCGTGCCGCCATATGAATCGGCCCCACCGCCCGCGTTGCCCTGTCCGGTTTCCAGGCCGCCGGCATAGCTGCTAGCCGAAGATCCTGTGGCGCTACCGCTGCTGCCGAGGCCGCCCACGTGCCCGGCGCCGGCTACGTTCTGGCTCGCCGTTTGGCCGGCTTTGCCCAACTGTCCGGCCAGGCCCTGTGCTGTCGCCCGGGCATAGGGATCGTCCGGGCGGGACACGCGGATGCGATTTTCGACATTCGCCACACCGAGTACGTTGTCGGCGATCTCTTCGATGCAGTACTTCTGCCAGCGATCCTGCACGGTCCCGCTGAGCGCCACGACGCCCGCCGTCACGGTCACCTCGACGTCACGTACGTCGAGCCGATCGGAATAGGCCAGGCGGCCACAGATATCATCGCGAATGCGCTCGTCCGGGCGTACATAGCCCTTCGGACCGGCACGCCGCTGTTCGTATTCCATCGTGTTTCTCCGGTGCAAGTGGAAGTCCCGCTGCAATCAGCGCTGGCGCTTGCGCGGCGATTCCGCGTTGGCCTGGTGCTGTTTGCGCGGGTCCTCGTTGCGGAACCCGCCATAGCTGCTCTGGCCCGGATCAGCGCTGCGGCTGCGGATCTCGTCCGCTTTCCGGTCGGTGCGTGCGCCCGGGTTGTCTTGCACGGCCGTGCCGCGCTTTTCGTGCTTGCGGTTTTCCTTCGAAGTCATGGGTTTCTCCGCTGTTGGAACATTGACAGCAGAGGCAGCAAGGAGTGTGCCGGTGTATTGTGCGGGAGAGGTGCCGCTGATCGGCGGTGCAGGCTGGATGCTGCCTGGCGAGGCGAGGGAACCGGCCGGATGCGCGCGCTCCGGCGCCCGCACGGCTTCCAAGGATAAGCCGTTGTGAGCCCAGTGAATTGCCGCATCCACGGCGGTGTGATGCGCATCGCTGGCCGTCTCGGTCTGTGCAAGTTGCACACGGAACAGGCCACGATGTAAGGGGGGCCACAAAAAACAAAACCCCGGAAGACCGCGATCTTCCGGGGTTCGCCGCCAATACAGATGTAGTGGCGGAGACGGAGGGATTCGGGCTTTCCTAGTGTTTATGCGGGTTTCCGGGCTGCGACACCTGCCCGGCGATGACTCGCAGTGTAGCAGCTTGCGCAAGCCCATCAAACCGTGCGCGAACAGCCAGCGCATTTTTATGCCGGGGGCAGAATCAGCGGCAGCCGTGCGACACCCATCGCTTGCGCATCGGGTGCCCCTGCGGGTATGCATCGTCAATGACCAGCGACGCGCCAGCGCCTTGGTGCACATACCCGGCCTTCTGGCTCTCAAGGTGCGCCACCTGCTGTGCGGCGGCGGCGGACAGGCCATGCCCGGCGTATCCAATCTTCTGTGCGAGGCCGGGAGTGTTGCCGATGATTACGGCAGCCTGCCCTCGGCTCTCCTCCGAGATGTGCTGACCTGCTTCCCGCTGGATGTTGACAGTCTGCTGATGTGCGTAGCTGCGGCCCGCGACAGCGGACATGAATCGGTAATCTGTGCTCATGGTGTTCTCCTATGGGTGGGTAGCCAGTGAGCCGCATAGCGGCCTGTGGCTGGTTAATTTCGCCCTCAGTGGGGCATGGATAGCGTCAGGGGATTCGGCGCGTTGTAGAGCCTCTGGCGGCGCTCTCGCTCGATGCCGTGACCGGTGAGCCATTGGCAGTGCTCGTCGGCCAGAATGCCGGGACGCGATTCCATGGCAATCGGCCAGCCGTTCTCATCCGTGGGCGGCGGGAAGTGCGGCATCAAGGCGATGCAAACCCGGTCGTACTCCCGTACTGTGGCGGCCCGGTCAGCATCGCTCCAGACGCTCCAATCGGCCTCTGCCTGCGCCTCCAATACATCCCGTGCCGCAAGCAGGTCTGCCGCAGACAGGGAGCGCAGTAGGGCCATACGGGCCGTGTGCATATGGAGTGCCGTGATGGCCTGTGACAGTGTGGCCACCGTGGCATGTTCTGTCTCCGCCAGCATGGCCTCGCGTAGCTCCCGCATCTTGGCAGCATGCTTGGTTGATGCTCTCTCCCGCCTTCGGCTGGCAGTCTCGCCAATCACCATGTCTCGCCTCCCGTGATTGGACGGCCCGGTACGTGCGGCGGCCACGGCGTATTGGCGGTGGTGCTGCCAGCGATGCCGAGTCCCTTTAGCGTCGTTGCGTTCTGCGCCTTGCTGGCCTCGCGTGCCACAGTGCTCGTGCACAGCACGTTGGTGACACCGGCGTTGACGCTGGCCGTCTTGGTCGTGTTGCTGGTCTTTTCGGTCTTGGACATATCGTTCCTCTCCTCGGATTAGCTCGGCAGGTAGCCAAGCGAACGGCCACGGCGATAGCGCACCATCGCTGCCTCCGGGGTCTCTGCCAGTCGTGCGATGGCGAGCGGCAAAGCATCAGCGCGGATCAAGGCCCGCTCTTCAATGCTGCCTTGAGCGATGCTCTCCAAGCCGAGAACCTTGGGTTCTCCACTGACCGGACTGCGGAACGTGACCACGATGCGATGGGTCAGAACGTTGTCGGGCGTGTTGGGGTTAGGAGCCATCGACACTTCGGGCTGGCCGAGAATGAAGAGGCTGTACTCGATGCTGGCAGCCTTGAGTTCTGCGAGTTCTGCCTCGGCTTGTGCGATCTCATCGGGAAGGGCCTTCACGCGATCCACTGCACTGCGCAGGCGTTCGAACTCGGCGGCGAGGCGCTGGGCCGCGACTGCTTCATCGCGCAATTGCTGGATGCGTGCGGCCTTCGCTTGGATGGCCTGCGGCTCGACGTGTCGGGGTTGTTTGGACATTCTGATTTCCTTTGATGGTTAGAGCCATGGCGCGATAAAGTGCGCGCGTTAAGCTGGCTCGGATTTGAGCCGCAAGTGTCGAAATCTCGCGGGATGGAATGGGGGCCGGTGTTATCCGACAAGGCGCAAGTAATGCGCGGCGCTACCAGCCGAGGTCATCGACAAGCAGGCGCTGTAGGTCTGCATCGCGTTGAGCGAGGCCATACCAGTAATCGGGGTTCTCTGTGGCGGACTGCCGCAGGTCTTTGCAGTCAATCGAGAGCGCGGGATTGCGCAGGGTGGTGCGGCCAGTACCGTCCACGGTGGCAGTCCAATTGCCGCGCCCGTATGTACGGGTAGCAGCACCACGGCGGGCAAGTAGGTCTAGGTGACTGTCGCGTGATCGGGTGGCCGGTGGCCGCTGCCCTGCCCTGATTGCCACCATGGCGGGTTGCGTCTTGCGCAAGTGACAGGCATAGCAACTACCGTCCCGGGGCCGCCTCCGTCTGCTACCACAGCGGGGGCATGCCTTGCCGGTGTAGTGCGGTCGGGCCAGCATGAAAGCTGTCCACCTATCGGGATTGGATACGCGCTGTCGCAATGCTTCTGCAAAAGCCGGATCGAGCGAGGCGATACTGCGCTGCCGCTTGCTGAGGATGTTTGATCGGGGCTGCATACCGTGCAGCGCAAAGCGAGGATCGGCTTTCCGGGGAAGCGGCATGCTGCTCATCGTGCCGCCCCTAGAAATGACAAGGGCCAGCATGTAGCCGGCCCCTCGGGGTATTGGTGTGCTGGTGCTGCTCAGTGCAGTGCGGCCTGATCCGTCGCATCTGATTCTCCTTGTGGCTGGAAGGCATTCGCTAACGCGCCGAACTCGGGCAGCCACGGGCGGGCATTGCGCAGTGACGCCCACGCCTCTAGTGTCATGGTGTGGTGTTTCGCCGCCGTGTCCCTTACCGTCTCCTGTAGCTCTGCGAGGCTCCTCGCAACTTTGCCGGGCCGAGACACTGCCGCCCGCTGCGCCAATTCTCCCGGCTTGGCGTGAGCAATGGCCGCTGCATCGCCAGCCATGAATTCACCAATGCCTATGCCTAGCAAAGCAAGGGCGGCGGTGAGCGGTACGTCTGCGCCAGCGATGCGAATGCAGAAGTCGTTGTGGGGAATGCCAGTAGCCACGCGCTCGCGCGGCTTGTACTTGTGCATAGTCCCGTCGATCTTGATTCCCGTCGCGGTGTACTGCACGCGGCCAGTCGCATCCTGACCTGCCAGCACTGCACGCTTGATGTCTGAGCCGGTAAGGACAGTCATTGTGTATCCGTGGGCGTGCAGGATTGCTGTGGCTTCGGCGCGCTGCTGCTGTGATAGCGGCTTAGAGAATCGCTTGTGGTCGAAATCCTTGGACAGGCCCATGCGCGTGGTCAGCAGTGCGGCCAGCGTGGCGTTCTGTAGCTTCGCTTTTCTCGGCGTGGTTGCGAGCAGTTCGGCCAGGACGGCGGCCCATCCGGCGCTGCCATCATCCAACACTACGCGACCGAAAGCGCGCACCTTCACACCCCGGGCCTCAGCGGCCTCGCGGGCGGCTCGCGCTGCCTCGGCCATAGCAATGTTTCCCTCAGTGACGGACAGCGCGGGCGCAACAGCCGCAGCGGCAATGGCGATCTTGTTTCCGTTTGTACTCATGTTGCTCCTGTTCAAAACTACCCCCTCGAAACTGGGGAAAATCGCCAATGGACGACTACCCCCCCTCCCCGCGTTGAGCCATGTGGCTGTATCCAGAAGGTGCGTTTGGTGCGGGCATCGCCACCCACGTTCCCTGTGCGCGGGTGTGGCTGTGTCCGTGTCGGTGCCGGCCTTGCGTTGGCTCAGGCCTTGTCCGGCACGGGACGTGCGGTCATCGGCTTACGGCCCGGTCGCTTCCGTGCCAGCCATGACGGCAAGTGCCCTGTGCAGGCTAGTACGGCGCGTCGGTACGCGGCCATGCCGTTACGGCCTTGTCGCTGTGCGTATCCTTGCTCAGCGCTGCTGTTCTCCAATGGATGTGGAGTGCGGATGCTGGGATTCATGTTCTCTCCTTGAATGCGTATGTGCCAAACTAGGCGACTGATTTGCGTATGTGCCAACTAAGGTCCGGAATTGGCGATGCGCCAGAATGCAAAAGGGCCGCCCGAAGGCAGCCCCGTGTTTGTTCCAGTGTTCGGCCCTGTGGTCGGGCCAGCGTTCAGGCTGCTGTCAGCCAGCAACACGCGCCTCCGCGCAGTACCGCTTCACTGTCGCCGCGCCTATCCCGAAGTGTTCCGCCGTTGCGGCGATGCTTGCGCCATGCTCGGCCCGCCATGCTGCGACCGTTTCCGCATCGGCAGCCCGCGCCCTTCCCTTGTACTTCTCCGGGCTGGCGCGCTTGGCCTCGTCAATGCCCCGGCGCTGCATCTCTCGGCGGTTGAGGTAGTCGGCCTCACCTTGCGCGGCCATGAAGGCGAGCACAGCATCTCGCGTGGCCTTGGCAATGGCATCAGTAGCGGCACCGTCGAAGACCATGCCGTTAAGCGTGCATTCCACTCGCACACCCTTATCCATCAGGCGGCGCATGGTGGCGTGCAGTTCGTCGTATCGACGCGAGATGCGGTCCAGCCAGCGCACTACCAGCACGCCGCCCTTGCGCAGGTCACGCTCAACGTGCTGCCACTCGGGCCTGTCAGCCGGTGCGACGTGATAACCAGACACGCCTTCGTCAATGAACACATCATCAGCGGCCACGCCATGCGCTGCTGCGTCGGCATGCTGGCTGGCGCTGGATTGTCCATCTGTGGTGCTGATGCGTCCGTAGTAGAGGCGGCGAGTGCTGTGGCTCATGCTGGCTTCCTTGGCTCAATGGGTGGATGGCTCAATGCTAGAGGGTGGCTCATTGACTGTCAACCCTATTGAGCCCACCTGAGGAGCGTTCGCATGTAGCTCATTGAGGCATACCCATGTGAGCCATTGGCCCGTGGGTCAGCGCCAGCCTTGCCGGTCGCCGCGTTACCTTCCCACGGGTCACCTAGCTCGCTGTCGCTTCGCTGGCTGCTTGTTTCCGTGGAGCAACAGATGGCCGGACCATCCGCCCTAGCGGGTTGTTGCGCGCGGGATGCGCGGGGCATATGGGGGAGCGCGCGGGTCAGTTGTTCTCACAAGTGCCCGCGAGTTAGTACATCAATTTTTAGTCCGAGGCTGTTACGATATGAGCACATTGGACCAGAGGATGAAATGAGAGCTATCGCCCTTCTTCCCGCCTTGATGCTTGCAGCCTGTGCCTACGTCCCTGCCGACTACAAGGCCGGGACAGTCCAAGGAGACCCCAAGAAAATCGTTGAGCGCGTCCTGTATGAGCAACCGGAGAGCAAGCGACCGGATTACGTGCGAGTCACGGACAGCTATGTTGAGTTCGGCGAAGGGGTCAGCGGCTCATCCATCGACATTGGCATCGGCTACAGCCATAGCTCCAGGAAGGACGTAACGCGGGTCTATTACCGGACCATGGCCGAGGCGAAGCTATTGAATCGCGTCTCAATGAAGGGCCATTGGTACGTGGTCGAGCCTAGAGCCGCGAATGGTCGGATACTCGCGCAAGTGTACATAGATGAGCGACAGGATGCAGAAAAGCTGGTGGACGCTCTGATGGCCCTCAAGGCAAATGCCCCAGCGACGGAATAGTCCCCTCGCCGGTCGAATCGCTTCTGGTATTCTCTGTCTCGCCGGGGCTGCTATCCCCGGTTGCGGCCTCGCAAGCCGCTCAAGGTGACCCGCTGACTAAGCTGGCCAGCACAACTGCCCCAGCCCAAACAGTGGGAGGCTGACCCGCAAGAGCGCCCCTGTCTGCGTGATGCCGATAGGGCAAGCGCGAATGCAGGCGCAGGCGAGCGTCCTAGGCAATCGCCCGCACCCGGTAGCAACGCCGGGTTACCAATGTTCGAGCGCCTTTCAACGCTCGTGGCCACGAGCTTTCAAGGTGATGAGCCATGAAAGTCTCAGTGAAGGTGGACCTGCGAATCGACCTAGCCGCGTGCCTTCGGGCCGTGGCAATGATTGTTCTTGCGGTCGTGACCTGATAAGGGCGGGCCGGCTAACCCCGGCTCGCACCATCAAGTGATTCTCACAGCCCACTGCTAGACAGCCTATCGACGGCTTCGATCAGCCTACGCGCCGGCAGCCCATCCCCTGCCCCATACGCCCCTGACACTCCGGATTCGGCGTGCCCCATCAGCGCCATGCGCACGTCCGGCGCAACGCCAGCGGCTCGACACATGTCCGCGAAGGTATGCCGCCACGAATGGAAGGTGATGCGCTTGTCGTCAATCTTGAGGGTATTGCGCAGCAGCCGACCGTAGCGCTTCGAGAAAGCGGCAGACACGATGCCATGCTTGTCCGCCTTGGCGGGGAACAGCGGGCCATCCTGCCGCGCCTGCGCCCATTCAGCGAAAGCACGCACCGGCTCGGCCAGTGGTACCCATCGACGGCTGCCCTCGTTCTTGAGGCGAAGGGCTACACCCTCGTCGTGATCGCCCTCGTCAGTAAGCATGAGGCCAGGTATTCCCTCGCGGGTCTGCAAGTCCTCACGGCGTAGCTGGTGCAGTTCATTCAGCCGGGCACCTGTCCAACGTGCCAGCCGGGGCAGCCAGTACATCGTGGGGTCCGAATCTCTCGCGCCCTCGGTTGCAGCCATGACGGCCTCCGCCTGCTCGGGGCTGTAGGGCTTCCGCAGTTCTACGGCCCGCTTCGGTGGCGGCAGCTCTGCGCCCTCGGCGTGGTTGTTCTCGATCAGGCCGCGAGACTTGGCGACGCCCAGTAGCAGACGGATGAATCCAATCTTCTTGTTTGTCGTGGCGACGCTGTTACCTGCCTCAATCCAGCGGTCACGCATGGCGATGATGGCCGGTCGCGTAATGGTGTGGATGTCAGGGTCTTTCGCCTCTCGCACAGCACGGGTCACAGCGTCCACAGTCTTTGCCGTGGGTTGCCTGTCGCGCTGCCAGAGGGGGATGATGGATTCGAGTGTCTGGCCTGATGGCGCAGGCTTGGCTGCTTTGGTGGACTGGCCTGTAGCAGCCCTCGACGGCTCCACATCAGCACGAATGGCGGGCGGCATGGGAGCTAGCCCTGCCTCGGCCCTACGCCGCTCCACGATGGCCCAAACCCGCTCTAGCCGGTCTGCCTCGGCCTCGTCCTTTTCCTGCTGCTCGTCCTCGGCATCCCAATGCGCCGCCGCTTCCTCGGCATGCATATTGCTCGCGGCCTCATCCCAGTAGGCGGGGTCCAGATTCCCTACTGCGACGGGCTGCGCGGGCTCCCCCAATAGTTGGGCGATGTGTGCAACGTCGGCCTGCTTTCCCTTGGCCGCGTCGCGCAGGGTTTCCCACTCGTTGTCCAAATCCACAGATACGCGACGCGCTATGCGTGCGGCTTCGTCGTGGTCTTTCGTGCGGAGGCTGCGAACGATCTCCCGTTTGCCGGGGTAGTGCCCGAGGAGGTCAGCGGGAATTTTGCGGCGGAAGTAGTAGGTGCCTTCGCGTCTGGTGAGGTGGTTGGATTTCGCCATGTTCGCACTCTGTCTGAGAGGGTCGGTGTAACAGACACCGGACAGTGCACACCTCGGAAACCCGCTCCATAAAACAAAACCCCGGAAGACCGCGATCTTCCGGGGTTCGCCGCCATTACTGGCGGAGACGGAGGGATTCGAACCCTCGATCCAGGTTTTGGCCCAGATGCTCCCTTAGCAGGGGAGTGCCTTCGACCTCTCGGCCACGTCTCCCAAACTTGCGTTGTCCGAGGGAGCCGAACAACGAAGCGCAGATTCTAGCGGTGCATTCCTGATTGGTCAACGAAAAATCGATAACTCAACACAAAAAAATCAATACCGCCAGAAAATCTTTACGAACGGATCAGGCCTGTTCCAGTTCGAATGCCTTGTGCAGCGCGCGCACGGCGAGTTCCATGTACTTCTCGTCGATCAGCACCGAGATCTTGATTTCCGAGGTGGAGATCATCTGGATGTTGATGCCCTCTTCCGACAGCGTGCGGAACATCTTGCTGGCGACGCCGACGTGCGAGCGCATGCCCACGCCGACCACCGAGACCTTCGACACCTTCGGGTCGCCCGAAACGCTGGCCGCGCCCACATGCGGCTTGACGCTGTCCGTCAGCAGCGTCAGCGTGCGCTGGTAATCGCCGCGCGGCACGGTGAAGGTGAAGTCGGTCTTGCCGTCCACCGACTGGTTCTGGATGATCATGTCGACGTCGATATTGGCGTCGGCGACCGGGCCCAGGATCTGGTACGCAATGCCCGGCTTGTCCGGCACGCCCAGAACGGTGATCTTGGCTTCATCGCGGGCAAACGCGATGCCGGAGATGACTGCGGCTTCCATGTTGGAATCTTCCTCAAAAGTGATCAGCGTGCCCGAGTTGATTTCGTTCTCGAGCGGCATGAGCGGGTCGGTCAGCGACGACAGCACGCGGGTCTTCACGCGGTACTTGCCTGCAAACTCCACCGAGCGGATCTGCAGCACCTTGGAGCCCAGGCTGGCCATTTCCAGCATTTCCTCGAAGGTGATCTTGTCCAGGCGGCGGGCGTCTTCGACCACGCGCGGATCGGTCGTGTACACGCCATCCACGTCGGTGTAGATCAGGCATTCGTCCGCCTCGATGGCGGCGGCAATGGCCACGGCCGAGGTGTCCGAGCCGCCACGGCCCAGCGTCGTGATGTTGCCGTTGTCGTCGATCCCCTGGAAACCGGTGATCACCACCACGCGGCCGGCATCCAGGTCGCCGAGGATGCGCTCGTCGTCGATGGATTCGATGCGCGCCTTGGTGTGCGACGAATCTGTCTTCACCGGCACCTGCCAGCCCGTGTAGCTGACCGCGTCGATGTTCTCGCCGTGCAGCGCAATGGCCAGCAGCGCGACGCTGGCCTGTTCGCCAGTCGAGGCGAGCATGTCCAGCTCGCGCGGATTCGGCTCGGCCGAAATCTCCTTGGCGAGTCCAAGCAGGCGATTGGTTTCGCCCGACATGGCCGAAGGCACCACGACTACGCGGTGACCGGCGCGGTGCCACTTGGCAACGCGCTTGGCGACATTCTTGATGCGTTCCGTGGAACCCATCGAAGTGCCGCCGTATTTGTGAACGATGAGAGCCATCTTCTTGTCGACGCCAGCGATTGTGCAAAGCTTTCGAAAATACACGAACCGAGCGCATCCGGCAAGGCGAAACGGCGTGCGCTCAGGAAGGAAAGTGATGTGGGCGGCCAGCGTCGGGCTGCTCCCTGCCTCCGCCGACGGCCGACTGCACCCACTCGACCCGCCAGCGCGGCGCGTGCGGCGCTTCTCCCCAGCGGCGATGCATGCCAAGGCCCCCTGCCATGATCAGCACGTCGCCGGCCCACAGCAGCGGCAGCCAGCTCCGCCGCCAGCTTGGCACGCCAGCCTCCTGGTAGGCCTGCTTGAGCGCACGCGCGGGACCGCCGGGTCGAAGCACGATGCGCTCCCCGCCGTGGCGCGCGGCGAGCCGCAGGGGCTGCCACAGCACGCGTTCGGGCACGCCGAAGGTATCGTCGCGCGTAAAATGCAGTTCCCCGCGCCAGGCCGGCACCACGATCCGCGCCTCGCCAGACCATGAGAACGCCTGAGGCTGGGGCGGCGTCCCGGGCTCGGGCCTGCAGGCCAGGACCCTGCCCTGGAACCTGCGCAGCACCAGGCCATCATGCGCAATGGCCGGCTCGCCGCCACCGTGGTCGAGCAATTGCCCACGCATGGCGGCCAGCCTGGCGGTCGACGGCGCACGGGTGCCGAGATCGCGCAGCCAGAGACGCAGCACGGCATCGGCATGGGAAGCGGGCAAGGCGCGCAAGCCTTGCAGGTCCAGCTCGGCCAGCGTGTCGGCATCGCGCCCTGGCACCACCAGGCGCGCCAGCGCGGCGCCCGCCAGGTCGTCGAGCATGCTGGCGGCCTGCGCAAAATGCACGGCGGCCTGCGCGACGTTCGCGCGCAGCCCGGGGAATGCCTGCTCCAGCTGCGGCAATTGCGCGCGCAGCGCGTTGCGCGCATAGCGCGTGCTGCCGTTGGATGGATCGTCGATCCACGCCAGTTCGTGCGCGGCACAATAGCCATCGATGTCGGCGCGCGGCACGTCCAGCCATGGCCGCAGCAATACGATGTCAGCGTCTTCGTCCAGTCGCCGCATGGCGGGCATGCCGGCCATACCCGCCACGCCCGCACCGCGAAACAGCCGCAGCAGTACGGTCTCGACCTGGTCGTCGAGATGATGGGCAAACAGCAGCAGCCCCGCACCGCTGGCGCGGCACATCTCGCCGAGCGCCTGGTAGCGCGCGCGGCGCGCGGCGGCCTCGATGCCCTCGCCCGTGCCCGCCTGTACCGAGACACGCCGAACGAAATAGCCCAGTTGCCAGTTCGCGCACAGCTGCGCGCAGAAGTTATCCCAGTCGTCCGCCTGCGACTGCAGGCCGTGATGCACGTGCAAGGCCACCACACGGGCCGGGAGGCTCCATGCGGACACTGCGGCCCGCGCCGCATGGAGAAGCGCCACCGAATCGCGGCCGCCCGACAACGCCACGGCCACCACCATTTCGGCAGGACCGGACGCCGCGCCACCAGAAACAACAAAGGCCGCACTGGCCTGAAGGGCCTGTGCGACCTTGTCGGTCAGGCGGTCGGACAGGTCAGTCCTGGACGCCGGTTTCCTTGAACTTGCCATAGGCGAGCAGGCGTTCGTAGCGGCGCGCTTGCAGCTCCTTCACGCTCACGCCCTGGAACTGGCGCAGCGATTCGGCCAGCGAACGCTTGAGCATGGCGGCCATGCCCTTGACATCGCGGTGCGCGCCGCCCAGCGGCTCGCTGACGATCTTGTCGATCAGGCCCAGCGCCTTCAGGCGGTGGGCGGTCAGGCCCAGGGCTTCCGCGGCTTCCGGCGCCTTCTCTGCCGTCTTCCACAGGATCGAGGCGCAGCCTTCCGGCGAGATCACCGCGTAGGTCGCGAACTGCAGCATCTGCACGACATCGCCGACGGCAATGGCCAGCGCACCGCCCGAACCGCCTTCGCCGATGATCGTGGCGATCAGGGGCACCTTCAGGCCGGCCATGACGTAGAGATTATGGCCGATCGCTTCGGACTGACCGCGCTCTTCCGCGTCAATGCCCGGGAACGCGCCCGGCGTGTCCACGAACGTGAAAATCGGCAGGCCGAACTTGTCGGCCAGCTCCATCAGGCGCTTGGCCTTGCGATAACCCTCCGGCTTGGGCATGCCGAAATTGCGCAGCGCGCGCTCTTTCGTGTCACGCCCCTTCTGGTGGCCGATGACCATGCACGCCTGGCCATTGAAGCGGGCCAGGCCGCCAACGATGGAAAGATCGTCGGCAAAGGTGCGGTCGCCATGCAGCTCGTGGAAATCGGTGAAGATCTCACGCACGTAGTCGAGCGTGTACGGGCGCTGCGGATGGCGGGCGATCTGCGCAACCTGCCATGGAGTCAGGTTGGCGTAGATGTCCTTGGTGAGCTGCTGGCTCTTGCCGGCCAGCCGCGAAATCTCTTCGGAAATATCGACAGCCGAATCGTCCTGCACAAAGCGCAGTTCTTCGATCTTTGCCTCGAGTTCGGCAATGGGCTGCTCAAAATCCAGGAAGGTGGTTTTCATAGAATCACACGTACCTGTCTGTGAAGGGGCGCATTCTACCGGAATTTAGCCGCTATCTTTGCACCGGGCAGATAGCCTTTACTGCACCTGCAGCTACTTTTTCTTACAGCTATGCCTAATACGTCACCGGCAGCGGGTCGAGGCTACGCCACATGTACCAGGTAGCCACCGTCCGCCAGGGTTCCCAGTTTGCCGCGACTTCACGCGCCTCGCTACGGGTCACCGGCTCGCCGCTGAAGTAATTGGCCGAGATGGCGTTGATCAGCCCGACGTCATCGAGGGGCAGCACGTTGGGCCGCATCAGATTGAACATCAGGAACATCTCGGACGTCCAGCGGCCGATGCCGCGAATCTGGGTCAGTTCTGCAATGACGGCTTCGTCGTCCATCACCGCCCATTCGCTCACGTGGACACGGCCAGCCTTGAAGTGGTCCGCCAGGTCGGTAATGTATTCGGCCTTGCGGCGCGACAGCCCGCATGCGGCCAGCTTCTCCGGCCCGGCACGCAGGAACTGCGCGGGCGTCAGCTTCGGACAGGCGGCGACCAGCCGCTCCCAGACCGATTGCGCCGCCTTGACGGAAATCTGCTGACCTACCACCGAGCGCGCCAGCGTGATGAACGGATCGCCGCGCGACACCAGGTGCGCCGGGCCGTACGTCGGGATCATCTTGCGCAGGATGCGGTCGCGCTTCATCAGGTCGGCACAGGCCTCATCCCAGTACGCCGGGCGCACGGCATCGACGACGGTCTCGACCGGCAACGGCAACGCCTCCGCCTCCGGCAGCACGACCTTGCCCTCCTTCGTGCTGCCCTTGGCGGCACGGGAAGTGGCGGTCCTGGCCGGCGTGGCGGGCTTGCGCGCGGCAGCGTTCAAGCACGCCTCCATTCGGTCGCACCGCCCGGCTTGTCTTCCAGCACGATGCCCGCGGCGAGCAGTTCCGCGCGGATGCGGTCGGCTTCGGCGAAGTCGCGTCCGACCTTTGCGGCCTTGCGCGCAGCGATCAGTGCCTCGATCTCGTCGGGCGCGGGGCCGTCGGCCTGATTGCCGCGCTGCAGGAAGGTGTGCGGGTCACGCTCGAGCAGGCCAAGCGTGCCGGCCAGTCCCTTGAGCTGGCGGGCCGCCACGGAGGAGCCGGTCCGGTTGATCTCGCTGGCCAGGTCGAACAGCACCGACACGGCGATCGGCGTGTTGAAGTCATCGCCCATGGCCTCGGCAAAGCGCTTCGCGTGCGGCTCGTCCCAGTCCACGGCATAGCCGCCGGGCTGGGTGTCCTTGAGCGCCGTGTAAAGGCGGGTCAGCGCGTGGCGGGCGTCGTCCAGATGGGCATCGCTGTAGTTTAGCGGGCTGCGGTAGTGGGCACGCAGGATGAAGAAACGCACGACTTCCGGGTCGTACTCTTTCAGCACCTCGCGGATGGTGAAGAAGTTGCCGAGCGATTTCGACATCTTCTCGTCATTCACGCGCACGAAGCCGTTGTGCATCCACACGTTGACGAACGGCTTGCCGCTCGCGCCTTCGGACTGGGCGATCTCGTTCTCGTGGTGCGGGAACTGCAGGTCGGCGCCGCCGCCGTGGATATCGAAATGCTCGCCCAGCAGCGTGCAGGCCATGGCCGAGCATTCGATATGCCAGCCCGGGCGGCCCATGCCCCACCGCGAGTCCCACTTGCTCTCGGGTGGCTCGCTGGCCTTGGCCGATTTCCACAGCACGAAGTCCAGCGGATCCTGCTTGGCATCGTTGGCCGTCACGCGTTCGCCGGCGCGCAGGTCTTCCAGCGACTTGCCGGACAGCTTGCCGTAGCCATCGAACTTGCGCACCGAATAGTTCACGTCGCCATCGGCCGCCTGATAGGCAAGGCCTTTCGCTTCGAGCTTGCCGATCAGGTCGAGCATTTGCGGCACATAGTCCGTCGCACGCGGCTCATGGTCCGGGCGGACAATGCCCAGTGCGTCGGCATCCTCGTGCATGTACTGGATAAAACGCGTCGTCAGCTGGCCGATCGTCTCGCCGTTCTCGGCCGCCCGGCGGATGATCTTGTCGTCGATATCCGTGATGTTCTGGACGAAAGTCACCTCGTAGCCCGCCGCGCGCAGCCAGCGGTGCACCATGTCGAACACCACCATCACGCGCGCGTGGCCGACGTGACAGTAGTCGTACACGGTCATGCCGCAGACATACATGCGGACCTTGCCGGGTTCGATGGGCACGAATGGCTGTTTTTCACGCGCGAGCGTGTTGTAGATGTTCAGAAGCTGCATGAAGCAATGAGTGTGATGTGGGGTGCCTGCCGGCACGCTTTCGTCCGGCCCCTGGACTGCGTCATCGGGGCCGGCGCGATGGTGCACGCGCAAACACCGGAGCCCCGTATCTTACCGGAAGCGCCATGCCGCCACGCACCGCGGACGCAGCCGCCGGCGCCGCCCCGGTGCGCCCGCATGCACGTGCTTCGTGCCAGCGGTGCCGCTTTGCTAGAATGCCGCGGAGTATAACGGACCCTCCTTCAATGAGCCTGACCCTGCCCACCGAGCGCCTCGCCCCAGCGCGCCGCGCCATGACTGCACTGGCCGTCCTTGCCGCGCTGGCGGGGGCCGCCCATGCGCAGAACGGCCCGCTGTCGCTGGCCGCCCCTACCGCGCCGCCATCGGGCCCGCGCTCGGCCGATCCCGGCATGGACAAGGCCGAACGCGCCGCCGCCAGCAAGCGCTACGACGAAGCCATTTCCGGCTACGACCGCGTGCTGGCCGCCAACCCGCGCAATGCTCAGGCCCGGTTCGAGCGTGCCTGGTCCATGGCGCAGGCAGGCCGCGAGGACGAGGCGATCCAGGCCTTCGCCGAAATGGCGCAGGACTTTCCCGAACTGCCCGAGCCGCACAACAACCTGGCGCTGCTCTACGCGAAGCGCGGCGACCTGAAGCGCGCGGAAGCGGAGTTGCTGCTCGCCACCGAAGTCAAACCGGCTTTTGCGATCGGCTATACGAACCTGGGCGACGTCTACCGCCGCCTGGCCGAACAGGCCTATGCAGAGGCCCTGCGCCGCAACCCCGGCGACGCGCGCGCCGGCACGGCGCTGCGTCAGTTGCGGCCGGCCGCAAACGCGGCAAGCCCGGCGTCTCCGGCCGTGATCCACGCGCCCGCGAGCGCTCCGGCCGCTCGCTGATCGCGCCACCATTCACTTTCTGTTCCGTCGCCGGGACGCCAATGCCCGGCGCAATCCTCAAGACTACCGGAGCCGCAGTCATGATCCGTTCCCGCCGCATCCTCCTGGCCGGCCTGAGCGCCGCCGCACTGGCCCTGTCCGCCCTGCCGTCAATGGCGCAGCAGACACAGAAGGCCGAACGTGTGCAGTTCGTCACCAGCCAGGGCAAGTTCACCGTCGAGGTCTATCCCGACGCTGCGCCCAAGACCGTCGCCAACTTCATGGAGTACGTAAAGAGCGGCTTCTACACCGGCACCATCTTCCACCGCGTGATCAACGGTTTCATGGTGCAGGGCGGCGGCTTCGACCGCGAGATGAAGCAGAAGCCGACGCGCGCGCCAATCCCGCTGGAAGCCCAGAACGGGCTGAAGAACAAGGCCGGCACGGTGGCCATGGCACGCACCGGCGACCCGAACTCGGCCACGGCCCAGTTCTTCGTCAATGTGGTAGATAATCCGAATCTCGACTACCCGCAGCCGGACGGCAACGGCTACGCAGTATTCGGCAAGGTGGTGGACGGCATGGATACGATCGAGAAGATCAAGAACGCGCCGACCACCGCCTACGGCCCCATGCGCAATGTACCGGCCACGCCCATCGTGATCGAATCGGCCAGCGTCATCCAATAAACACTACCGTACAGAGGAAAGCCCATGTCCAAGGTCCAGCTTCACACCAACCAAGGTGTCATCACTATCGAACTCGACGCCGAGAAGGCTCCGAAGTCGGTCGAGAACTTCCTGTCGTATGTCCGCAAGGGCCACTATGACAACACCGTCTTCCACCGCGTGATCAAGAACTTCATGATCCAGGGCGGCGGCTTCGAACCCGGCATGAAGCAAAAGGGCACCGACGCGCCGATCGAGAACGAAGCCGGCAACGGCCTGAAGAACGACAAGTACACCGTGGCCATGGCACGCACCAATGCGCCGCACTCGGCCACCGCCCAGTTCTTCATCAACGTGGTCGACAACGACTTCCTGAACTTCAGCTCGCCGACGCCGCAGGGCTTCGGCTATGCCGTGTTCGGCAAGGTCGTTGACGGCACCGACGTGGTCGAGAAGATCAAGGGCGTGCGCACCGGCAGCTCGGGCTTCCACCAGGACGTGCCGCTGGAAGACGTCGTGATCGAAAAAGCCGTGGTCGTCGAGTAAGCACGCGCACCATGCCTCACGATTGCGGCTTCATGCAACCTCTCCTGCCGGCAACCATACCCTTCAGGCCGCGCGCATGACCGCAATCCTCACCACGCCGGTGGCCGGTTCCCTCGAGGTACAGGCGCCGGCGTGGTTCATTTCCGACCTGCACCTGACGCCGGGCATGCCCCGCACGCTGGCCGCGTTCGAGCGCGTGCTGGAGCGCGCCGCCCAGGAGGCTCGCACCCTTTTTATCCTGGGCGACTTCTTCGAGTTCTGGGTCGGTGACGAAGAGACCAGCACGCCGTTTGCCACACACGTGGCGATGGCGCTGCGCACGCTGGCCAGGCGCGGCGTGCCGGTCTACCTGATGCACGGCAACCGCGACTTCCTGCTGGGCAAGCGCTTTGCCGACGCAGCGGGCGTCACCTTGCTGCCCGACCCGTCCGTCATTCTCTGCGCCGGCCAGCGCATCGTGCTGAGCCACGGCGACATGCTGTGCACCGATGACGAGCGCTACAACCGCTTTCGACGCTGGACCCGCAAGCCCTGGGTGCAGCGTCTGTTCCTGGCCCTGCCGCAGTCGGCACGGCTGGCCGTGGCGCGGCGCCTGCGCGCCGACAGCGAGGCTGGACGCCTGCGCCAGCGCCAGCAGGGCCTGCCGACCCAGGTCGTGTACGGCGATGCGACGCCGGCCGCGGTCACGGCACTGCTGGAAGCCTGCAACGCACGGCTGCTCGTGCATGGCCACACGCACCGCCCCGCGCGGCACCAGGACGTCTCGGGCGTGCGCTGGGTGCTGACCGACTGGGATCTCGATGGCAGCCACCCACGCGCCGCGGTGCTGCAACTGGACGACGGCGGCTTTCATCTGCTCCCGCAGACGGCATAAGGGGCAGCCCCGGCTGCCCCTCTTCGTCTTCCCGATTCTTCGCTTACTTCATCAACCTGCGAAGTTCGCTCGCATCGAAGCGGTCGTTCGGTGTGTTCTCCAGATGCTCTCCCAGGCGATCAAGCGCGGCCAGCACGGCCTCGATGCGATCGTTCTGCTTGGCCGCATTGTCGATCAGGCCCTTGAGCGCGAGCGAGACCGGATCATCCGCATTGGGCGTGATGCCATACGCGGAGAACTCCTGCTTCGCGCCTTGCTGCGATGACGGCGCATCGGCCAGGATGATGCGGGCCGGCACGCCCACGGCGGTCGCGCCGGGCGGCACTGGCTTGAGCACGACGGCATTGGAACCGACACGCGCGCCATCGCCCACCTCGAACCCGCCGAGCACCTTGGCACCGGCGCTGACCACGACATTGGCGCCCAGCGTCGGATGGCGCTTCTGTCCCTTGTACAACGATGTGCCGCCCAGGGTCACGCCCTGGTAGATCGTGCAGTCGTCGCCGATCTCCGCGGTTTCGCCGATCACTACGCCCATGCCGTGGTCAATGAAGACGCGCCGGCCGAGCTTGACCGCGGGGTGAATCTCGATGCCGGTGAGAAAGCGCGACCAGTGCGAAATCCAGCGTCCCAGCCAATGGAACCCGGCATGCCAGCAGGCGTGAGCGAAGCGGTGGAACACCACGGCGTGCAAGCCGGGATAGCAAGTCAGGACTTCCAGGCGGCTGCGCGCGGCGGGATCGCGCAGCATGATGGTGTCGATATCTTCCTTCAGGCGAGAGAACATCTTGGTCGTGTCGTGTTGCCGCGCCGTGCGCCAGCCACAACGGCATCTGCCGCGGGCTCGGTCGCCGGCATGGTCATTGGCCGGTGAAAACGGGATCAGGGAGTGTAAGAGATTTACTGCCCCGATGCCGTCAGGGTCATTGGCTTCGACGCGTGTTCAACATCGCCCGGACAGGTGTGCGCGGCCGTCGCCCAGACAGCGCGCGCCATGGCGCATCGCTGCGGCGAAATGCGGGACTTGGGCCGGATTGTGCGCCACCGTTCAGTGCTCCTCGTGCCGGGACGGTGCGTCCGCCCGGGGTTTCTCTGGCTTGCTGGTACCACTTCGCACCGCTACGAGCATGTGCTTTGCGATGCCGCGCAGGATATTCACTTCCTCGCGCTCCAGCCCCGCACGGGCCAGCAGACGACGCAGGCGCGACATCAGCTTGCGCGGATTGCCGGGATCGAGGAAGCCGATCGCTTCCAGCCCCTGCTGCAGGTGTCCGAACATCGATTCGACCTGCTCCGCCGTGGCGGGCTCACCAGCATAGCCGATATTGCCACTGTCGTCCGGCGAGCCCGATGCGCGATCCAGCAACGCGAGGCGCATCTCGTATGCGATCAGCTGCACGGCCTGGGCCAGGTTAAGCGAGGTATAGGCCGGATTGGCCGGGATATGCGTCACCGCCGCGCAGCGCTCGACGACTTCATTGGGCAGGCCATAGCGCTCGTTGCCAAACACGAACGCGATCTCGTCTTCGGCACGCATGGACAGTGCGGCGGCGCCGCGCGCAGCGGCATCACGGGGCAGCACGCGCGGCGGGCCGAACTCGCGCTGTCGCGCGGTCATGGCCACGGTCTGCGTGGCACCGGCCAGCGCGGCTTCGATGCTGTGGACGATCAAGGCGCCGGCCAGCACGTCGTCGGCGCCGCTGGCCATGGCCACCGCGTCGGGATGTTCACGCACGGCCGGCTCGCGTGGTGAAACCAGCACCAGGCTGCCAAAGCCCATGGTCTTGATGGCGCGCGCCACCGAGCCCACATTGCCCGGGTGGCTGGTCTCCACCAGTACAAAGCGCACGCGGGCGAACATGGCGTCCGCGGTCGTGGTCGGTGCGGCCGTTCCGTCGGCCTGGCTCGTCTGGTTTGCCGGGTTCATATACAATTCAGCTTCTTCTTCGGCGCGGCGCCGATATTTTGCTTGCTCGCGAGACGCTTGCAGCACATATGGCGACGCCCCACGTTCTTCTACAATTCGTTGTGTTGTCAGCTGCCGGGCTCGGCGCGCGCATCCGTTCGCGCTGCCGCAAGGTTCCGGCCGGCCTGGAGAGATTCATGCATCCGATGCTCAATATCGCCATCAAGGCGGCCCGCAAGGCGGGTTCCATCATCAACCGCGCGTCGATCGACGTCGATCTGGTGCGCGTCTCGCGCAAGCAACACAACGATTTCGTGACCGAGGTCGACAAGGCTGCCGAAGCGGCCATCATCGAGATCATCCGCACGGCCTACCCCGAACACGCCATTCTAGCGGAAGAGTCCGGCCAGTCCTGGGCCGAGGGCGAAGACAGCCACGAATACACCTGGGTCATCGATCCGCTCGACGGCACCACCAACTTCATCCATGGTTTTCCGCAGTACGCGGTGTCGATTGCCCAGCTGCATCGCGGCGTGCCGTCGCAGGCAGTGGTTTATGACCCGACTCGCGACGAGCTGTTCACGGCCTCCAAGGGCGCCGGCGCATTCCTGAACAACCGCCGCATCCGCGTGACGCGCCGCGACAAGCTGGCCGACTGCCTGATCGGCACCGGCTTCCCGTTCCGCGACATGGAAGGCGTGGAACAATACCTGGAAATCTTCTCGCTCATGACGCGCAGCTGCGCCGGCCTGCGCCGCCCGGGTGCCGCGGCGCTGGACCTGGCCTACGTGGCCTGCGGCCGCCTGGATGGCTTCTTCGAAAGCGGCCTGAAGCCGTGGGACATGGCCGCCGGCATGCTGCTGATCTCGGAATCGGGCGGCCTGGTCGGCAACTATGCCGGCGAAGCGCGCCAGATGGAACAAGGCGAAGTGCTGGCCGGCAACCCGAAGGCGTTTGCCCAGATGGTCCGCCTGCTGTCCCCGTACTCGCTGGACAACGCCAAGCCCGCGACGATCTGACCCGTTTCGTTTGCGCGACAGACGCCCGCCAACCCGGCGGGCGTTGTCGTTTTTGCGCCCAGCCGGCAACGTCAGGGCCACGATGATCCAGATCAAGACCACCGCACCCGGGCTTACTCAGAATAGGTGATTCGATGCACCTGTTTGAGGAGGCCCCATATGTTTCCCGAGTACCGCGACCAGATTTCCTTGCTGAAGGCGCAGGACGCCCATTTCGCACGGCTGTTCAACCTGCACAATCAGCTGGACCACGAAATCAGCAACATGGAAGCCGGCATCGTGCACGGCACGCCGCTGGAGATCGAACGCCTCAAGAAAGAAAAACTCCAGCTCAAGGACCAGCTCTACGCCATCCTGCGCAAGGCGCAAGTCTGACATGGCAGGAACCCTCCGCGACGACACCTCGCCCGGCACGGTTCGCGCCGCCGCTCGCGGCGACGTGCTGCCCACCAATACAGCCCGCTCCGCCGAACGCAATGAAGTGAACGATGCCGTCGATGCGGCCGTCCAGCTCGCGGCCAGCAGCCTGCAAGACATCATGTCCCAGCAGGACAACGACGGCGTGCTCGACGCCATCCGCACGCTGATGGATGGCCTGTCGCCGGACGAGGCCGGACAGTTGCGCAGCCTGATCCTCGAAGGCGACCCGGGCGCCTGGCAAGCCGGCAGAAAGCGGCACCCCGACGAAGAACTGTCGGCCGGCTGGCGCGAAGGCGCCTATCCGTACCAGAACCTGATGTCGCGCCGCAATTACGAGAAGCAGAAGTACCGCCTGCAGGTGGAACTCCTGAAGCTGCAGGCCTGGGTGCGCGAGACCGGCCAGCGTGTGGTGATCCTGTTTGAAGGCCGCGACGCGGCCGGCAAGGGCGGCACCATCAAACGCTTCATGGAACACATGAATCCGCGCGGCGCGCGCGTGGTGGCCTTGGAGAAGCCCACCGAGTCGGAGCGCGGCCAGTGGTACTTCCAGCGCTATGTGCAGCACCTGCCCTCGGCCGGCGAAATCGTGCTGTTCGACCGCTCCTGGTACAACCGCGCCGGCGTCGAGCACGTGATGGGCTTCTGCACACCGCAGCAGTACCAGGACTTCCTGCAGCAGGCGCCCGAATTCGAGCGCCACCTGGTCCGCAGCGGCATCCACCTGTTCAAGTTCTGGTTCTCCGTCAGCCGGCAAGAGCAGCGGCGACGCTTCAAGGAGCGCGAAATCCATCCGCTCAAGCAATGGAAGCTCAGTCCGGTCGACATCGCCTCGCTCGACAAGTAGGAGGCCTACACCCGCGCCAAGGAGGCGATGTTCGCCCACACGGACACGGCCGACGCACCGTGGACCGTGATCCGCTCCGATTGCAAGAAGCGCGCGCGGCTGAACGCGTTGCGATTCATCCTGTCGCGCTTTCCCTATGCCAACCGCGACACCACCGCGATCGGACAGGCCGACCCGCTGATAGTCGGACGGGCGATCGCAAACTGATCTCCATCCTCTCACTCTTCCGTCATAAAAAAGGCAATCCATGTTCAAGCACGTCCTGCTCCCGGTTGATGGCTCTGATCTTTCGCACAAGGCTGTTTCCGCCGCCATCGAATTCGCACGCGCGACCGGCGCCCGGCTGACGCCCTATATGTGCGTGGAAGAATATCCCTACGTCCTGTCGACCGATTCCAGCCACGAAAAGCGGGACGTATTCAAGCAACGCGTGGAAGCGGCTGCCAGGCAGGAACTGTCGCGCATCGAGGCCGCGGCAGCACTGGCCGGCGTGCCGTGCACCGGCCACGTCTCCACGGCGGCCGCACCGTTCCGCGGGATCATCAACAGTGCGGAGGATCTCGGCTGCGACGTCATCTTCATGGCCTCGCATGGCCGCAGCGGCATCGCCGGACTGCTGCTCGGCAGCGAGACACAGAAGGTACTGACGCACAGTGCGGTCCCGGTGCTGGTGTTCCGCTGACAAGGTCGCTGCGCCCTTGACGCCACCAGCTTCCATGGGCGCGCCCGGCATAGCGGTTGCCATGCCGGGCCTCACCGCGATTTCCCGACCTCCTCCAATGCGGCCACAAGCCCGCCTGCGGTAAACTCCCTGCTTTGGCCGCCCGAACACAATTCGGGCCGCATCCGCACGCCGCGGAACCCCATGCCGACGAAGAGACGGCAACGACCCGCAACGCCGTACGCCACGCGTTGCCCGCGTTGCCGCGCGGCCATGCCAGACAAGGGAATGCAGGAGAAAATCGAATTGAATCAGGAAGTTGCAAAACCCCTTGCGGAGAAGCACACCCCCATGATGCAGCAGTACCTGCGCATCAAGGCGGACCATCCGGATACCCTCCTCTTCTACCGGATGGGCGATTTCTATGAGTTGTTCCACGACGACGCCGAAAAGGCCGCGCGGCTGCTCGACATCACGCTGACCGCGCGAGGCAGTTCCAACGGGGTGCCGATCCGCATGGCCGGCATTCCATTCCACTCCGCGGACCAGTACCTCGCCAAGCTGGTCAAGCTCGGCGAATCCGTGGCGATCTGCGAACAGATCGGCGACCCGGCCGCCAGCAAGGGGCCGGTGGAGCGCAAGGTAGTGCGCATCGTCACGCCTGGCACGCTGACCGATGCCGCGCTGCTGCCCGACAAGATCGATACCTTCCTGATGGCCGTGCACCAGCAGACCACGCGCCGCGGCGTCAGCAAGACGGGCCTGGCCTGGCTCAACTTGGCGAGCGGCGAATTGCGGCTGATAGAATGCGAAGCGGCGCAGCTGGCGCGCGAACTCGAACGCATCCGCCCCGCCGAACTGCTCTATGCGGACGGCATCGACCTGCCGGTCGTTGCGTGTGCGCGCACGCGCCTGCCGGAGTGGCACTTCGACCAGGATGCCGCCACACGCCGCCTGCTGGAGCAGCTTGGCGTGGCCAGCCTGGAACCGTTCGGCTGCGCCGGCCTGGGCGCCGCGATCGGCGCGGCCGGCGCGCTGCTGAACTATGCGGCCACCACGCAAGGCCAGTCACTGCGCCATGTACGCGAAATCAAGGTCGAGCGCGAATCGGAATTCGTCGGACTGGACTCCGCCACGCGCCGCAACCTGGAGTTGACCGAGACCCTGCGCGGCGGTGAATCGCCCACGCTGTTCTCGCTGCTCGATACCTGCGCCACCACCATGGGCAGCCGTGCGCTGCGCCACTGGCTGCATCATCCGCTGCGCGACCCCGCTCTGCCGCGGGCGCGCCAGCAAGCCATCGGCGCACTGATCGACCACGGTATCGAGGACCTGCGCAGCGGGCTGCGCAAGCTGGCCGACGTGGAGCGCATCACTTCGCGCCTGGCGCTGCTGAACGCGCGCCCGCGGGACCTGTCGTCGCTGCGCGATACGCTGCGCGCGCTGCCGCACGTGAGTGCCTGCCTCCCCGTCGAGCCCGACAGCTCGCTGCTGTCGCTAACGCTGGCCGAACTTGGCGTGCCCCGGGCCTGCCTGGACCTGCTCGTCGCCGGGGTCGCCGACGAGCCCGCCACGGTCATCCGCGACGGCGGCGTGATCGCGCGCGGCTACGACGCCGAACTGGACGAGTTGCGCGATATCTCGGAAAACTGCGGCCAGTTCCTGGTCGACCTGGAAGCCCGCGAGCGTTCGCGCACGGGCATCGCCAACCTGCGCGTGGAATACAACCGCGTGCATGGCTTCTACATCGAAGTCACCAACGGCCAGGCCGACAAGGTGCCGGACGACTACCGCCGCCGGCAGACGCTGAAGAATGCCGAGCGCTACATCACGCCCGAGCTGAAGGCCTTCGAGGACAAGGCGCTGTCGGCACAGGACCGTGCGCTGGCACGCGAAAAGCTGCTCTATGACGGCCTGCTCCAGGCGCTGCTGCCGCATATCGGCGAACTGCAGCGCGTGGCCGGCGCGCTGGCCCGGCTCGATGTCCTTGCGGCCCTGGCCGAGCGCGCCCAGACGCTGGACTGGTCCTGCCCCGAGCGCGTTTCCGAAAACGTGATAGATATCGTGCAGGGTCGCCACCCGGTCGTGGAAGGCCAGCTCGCCGCCGAATCGGTACCCTTTATCGCCAACGACTGCCAGCTCAACGAGGCGCGCAAGCTCCTGCTGATCACCGGTCCGAACATGGGCGGCAAGTCAACCTTCATGCGCCAGACCGCGCTGATCGTACTGCTCGCCTGCGTGGGTGCCTACGTGCCGGCGCGGCGTGCCGTGATCGGCCCGGTGGACCGGATCTTCACGCGCATCGGCGCGGCGGACGACCTGGCGGGCGGACGCTCCACGTTCATGGTCGAAATGACCGAGGCGGCGGGCATCCTGCACCACGCCACGCCTGCCAGCCTGGTGCTGATGGACGAGATCGGCCGCGGCACCTCGACCTTCGACGGACTCGCGCTGGCATGGGCCATCGCCCGCCACCTGCTGTCGCACAACCGCAGCCACACGCTGTTTGCCACCCACTATTTCGAGCTCACGCAGCTGCCGCAGGAATTTCCGCAGGCGGCCAACGTGCATCTCTCGGCCGTGGAACATGGCGACGGCATCGTCTTCCTGCATGCGGTGCAGGACGGCCCGGCCAGCCAGAGCTACGGCCTGCAGGTCGCGCAACTCGCCGGCGTGCCGCAGCCCGTGATCCGCGCGGCGCGCAAGCACCTGGCGTGGCTCGAGCAGCAATCTGCCGAAGCTACGCCCACGCCGCAACTGGACCTGTTTGCGCCGCCGCCGACCCCGGATCTCGACGATGAGGACGACTACGCCGAGGCTGCAAGCGCAGTGCGCGCTGGCACGCTGGCACCGGAGCGAGCCGCCGTGCTGGACGCACTCGCAGACCTCGATCCGGACAGCCTAACGCCACGGGCTGCCCTGGACGCGCTCTACCGGCTCAAGCTGCTGGCGGAAGAGGCTGTCGACGCCGCATGAACGCTTCGGGCAGCCGGCCTCGCGGCCGGTCTTTCCTGCTTGCCGCCTTGCTGCCTTTGCTGGCGGCGATGTCGGTGTCCGCCGCGCAACCGGCGCGCCGTGCGGCCAGGCCCGCGCCCCCGCCCGCGACCATCCGCATCGCATTGCTGTCGGACCTGCCGCAATGGCCGGCCGCCGAAGAGCGCGTCACCGCCCTGCTGGACCTGCTGGCCGAGCGCAAGCTCGACCTGGTGGTCCACGCGGGCGGCATCAAGGGTGATACGGAATCTTGCGGCGATTCGGTGCTGCAGGCCAGGCAACACCTGCTCGACCAGTCGCCGCTGCCGCTGGTGTATGTACCCGGCGAAACCGACTGGGCGGAATGCCACCAGCCGGTCAATGGCAACTTCGATGCCGTGGAACGGCTCAACCGCCTGCGCGAACTGTTCTTCCCCGAAGATGCCACGCTCGGCAAGCATCCACGCGCCGTGGTGCGGCAGTCGGACCAGGCCATGTTCCGCAGTTTCCGCGAAAACGTGCGGCTCAGCATTGACAACGTCCTGCTGGTCGGGCTGAACCTTCCCGGCGACAATAACCACTACCGCAACGAAGGCGGGCGCAACGGCGAATTCGAAGACAGGAGGGAAGCCAACCACCAGTGGCTCGCACGCGCGTTCTCGCTCGCACAGCAACGCGGCATGGCCGGCATCGTCATCATCGCGCATGCCGACCCGCAGTTCGGCAACGGCTGGGAAAAACGCGGCAAGCCGACGCTGCTGGACGGCTTCATGCGCCGCCGTCCACGCGACGGCTACCTGGAGTTCAAACGGCAATTGCGCGAACTCGCCGCGCGCTATCGCGGACCGGTGCTGCTCGTTCATGCCGGCAGCAATGGCTTCCACATCGACAAGCCGCTGCGCGATGCGGCAGGCAAGCCAATGCCGAACTTCACGCGTGTCGCATTGCCGCCCGGCTCGGCTGCGCAATGGACCGAGCTGATCGTGACGCCCCAGGCATCGTCGCCATTCACGGTGGTGCTGAAGGACGGGGTCAGCAACTAGCGGTAGCCGCTGAAACGCAAAAGAGCCGGAAGATCCGGCTCTTTTGCTGAGATCAAGACGGCTAAGCGTCAGTGCAGCGTGTGCGGCGTGTCGTCGTCATCTTCGTCGACCACCTCGACACCCGAGGCCCCGTGCGCGTGGCCGTGCTCGACTTCCTCGGCCGTGGCTTCACGCACTTCCGACACCTTCAGCCAGAAACGCAGCGCCATGCCGGCCAGCGGATGGTTGCCGTCGAGCACTACCTTGTCTTCGGCCACGTCAGTCACGGTGTAGATGACGGAGTCTTCTTCATCGCCATCTTCGGGCATGCCTTCGAACTGCATGCCGACTTCGAGCGGCTCGGGGAAACGGTCGCGCGGCTCGACCTTGACGAGGTCGGCGTCATAGTCGCCGAACGCGTCTTCGGGTTCCAGCTGCAACTGGGTTTCGAAGCCACTGTCGTGGCCGTCGAGTGCTTCCTCGATCTTGGGGAACGTGCCATCATAGCCGCCGTGCAAGTAGACCATGGCCTCATCCGATTCCTCGATCAGATTGCCTTGCGCATCCGACAGCTTGTACATCACGGACACCACCGTGTTCTTAGCGATTTTCAATTCTTGACTCCATGAACGATTCCGCATTATACGCGCACGCCCTGCCACCTGGCCCCGTCGATCCTGATGCACCGCTCGGCCTTCTCGGTGGCATGACGCCCGCTGCATTCATGCGTGATATCTGGCAACGCAAGCCACTTTTGATTCGACAGGCGTTCCCTGGAATCGTGCCACCTGTGTCGCGCGAAGCGCTTTTGTCACTGGCGGACAGGACCGAAGTCGAATCGCGCCTGGTGACGCACTTTCGCAACAGATGGAAGCTCGAACAAGGTCCCTTTGCCGCAGAAAACCTGCCATCCCTCAAGGCGAAACAGTGGACCCTGCTGGTGCAGGGTGTCAACCTCCACGACACGGCCGCGGCGGACCTGATGGGCCAGTTCCGGTTCGTGCCTGACGCCCGGCTGGACGACCTGATGATCAGCTACGCCACCGACGGCGGCGGCGTGGGTCCCCACTTTGACTCGTATGACGTGTTCCTCTTGCAGGTTTCGGGCCGGCGCCGCTGGCGCATCTCGTCGCAGACCAAGCTTGACCTGCTGCCCAACCTCCCGCTGAAAATCCTGGCGGACTTCAGCGCCGAAGAGGAATGGGTGCTGGAACCCGGCGACATGCTGTACCTGCCGCCGCAGTACGCCCACGATGGCATTGCCGAGGGCGAATGCATGACCTGCTCGATCGGCTTCCGCGCCCCCGCCTATCGCGAACTCGCAGGCCATTTCCTGGCGTGGCTTTCCGAAACGGTGGAAGACAACGAAGACCTGGGCGGCCGCTATGCGGACGCCGGCGAACGCGCGGCAAAGCATCCCGCCCAATTGCCCGCGGGCATGGCTAAGGCTGTCGCGCAGCGTCTGAAGGCCCTGCAATGGAACAGCGCGATGGTGTCGGAATTCATCGGCACCTACCTGTCCGAACCCAAGCCGACGGTCGAGTTCGCGGAAGTGCCCGATATCCCGATGCGCCAGTACGCAAAGCTCGCACGCACGCACGGGGTCGTATTGGCCCCCGGTTCGATTGCGCTCTATGACGGTACGCATTTCTTCCTGAACGGGGAAGCTTATGAGCCTCCGCCCGATCTGGCACGTTGGTTGCACAAGCTGGCCGATTATCGGCAGCTCACCGCTGCGGAAATCAAGGCATGCGCCGAGCTGCCGGACCTGCTCGACACATTCCACCACTGGACGCTGGAGGGCTGGTTGCAGTTGTCACCCCCCGCACTGTAATAATGCGTAACATTGCAATCCCGTAAATTTCGACGCTACACAAGCCGGGAAAACGCGGATATAATCGTCGGCTGGCTAGTACTGTGTACCACTGCATTTGTCGGCACCGGGAGAGCCTCTATTTTGCAGTTCAAGAGCGATAATTACCGGTAATTATTCATCGCCTGTTTTTTTGGTTATTACAAGTTAAAGGACGAACAATGAAGAAGTCTCTCCTGATCGCATCGCTGCTGGCCGCTGTTGCTCTCGCCGCTTGCGGCAAGAAGGAAGAAGCCGCCGCTCCGGCCGCTGACACCGCTGCTCCGGCTGCTGCTGCTCCCGCCGCTGAAGCTTCGGCTCCGGCTGCTGAAGCCCCGGCCGCTCCGGCTGCTGAAGCTTCGGCTCCGGCTGCTGACGCCTCGGCTCCGGCCGCTGATGCTTCGGCCCCGGCTGCCAAGCAGTAATTGGTTCGCACCAACGAAAAAACCGACCTTCGGGTCGGTTTTTTCGTTTCTGCGCCGCTCGCAGCGGCACCCTTAACTCATCACCCTCACCTCATCCGCGGACTGATTGCCAGTCCAGCCCGGAATCCTGGTCCGCCACCAGCACATCCGCCGGCAAGGCACCAAGTGCCGATGCCAATGCGCCCTGGCCAGCTCCACCGTATTGTTCTGCTTGCTGAGATGCGCCGCGACTACGCGGTTCAGTCCGCCATGGACAACCTGCGCAAGAATGCTGGCCGCCACCTCGTTCGCCAGGTGACCGAAGTCGCCGCCAATGCGCCGCTTCAGTGAAGCCGGGTAGACCGAGTTGCGCAGCAGCTCGCGGTCGTGGTTGCATTCGAGCACCAGCGAATCGACGCCCGACAGGCGCGCCGTCACATAAGGCGTCTCCATGCCGATATCGGTCAGCACACCCAGACGCGCGTCCCCGTTGGAGAGCACGAACTGCAAGGGCTCGCGCGCATCGTGTGGCACGGTGTACGGCAACACCTGCAGGCTTCCGATGCTGAAGACATGATCGGCAGCGCAGACGCGCACGTCGGCCGCGTTGGCGCCCCGCAAATGGCAGGTCGCCAGCCATGTGCCGTGGCTGGTGTGTACCGTCAGGCCATGACGCGCCGCGAAGGCATAGGCCGAGCCGACATGATCGCCGTGCTCGTGCGTGACCAGCACGGCGTCGAGCTGATCCGGCGTGACGCCCAGGCGCTCCAGGCGCCTGGCGGTCTCGCGGATGCCGAAGCCGCAGTCCAGCAGGATGCGGGTGGTGGTGGTTCCTTCGCGGGATTCGACCAGCAGCGAGTTGCCCTCGCTGCCGCTGCCAAGAAAGGCAAAGCGCATCATGCTTGCGCCTGTCTCATTGCATGCCGTGCAAACCGGGCCGGGCGGCCCGTTCGATTTCTCTGCACGCCGACGATCAGTGGAGTTGCTCGTCGAGCAGCGAGAGGATGCGCTTTCCGACTTCGCCGTTTTCCGGCTGGCCAGCTTCGTTGAGCACCGTCACGAGCGTGCCCGACCCCGTGCCCTTGAGCGCCACGCGGTACTTCTTGGCGGTCTTCGGATCATCAGGCTTGGTGAACAGTTTGGAGAAGAAGCCGCGGCTGTCGACGCTGGTCCGCGGATCGACATAGCGCACGTAGTACAGGCCTTGCGCGCGGTCGCGGTCTTCCACGGTGAAGTTCACACGATCAAGCGACAGGCCGACCGAGCGCCAGGCGCGGTCGAACGGCTCGGGCAACTGCAGCGCCGGAGCGCCGTTGACTTGCGCCAGGTAGGACTTGCCTGCGGCCGAGGACGTATCGCCCGCGGTTGCCGCGGCACCGGTAGCCGCCGCTGCGGCACCGGCCGCCGCGCTGTTGCCAGCCGGCGTCGGGTTCTTGGCCATCTGGTCGGCCTGCTCCTTCTGCACGCCCAGGCGTTGTGCCAGGCGCGAGAGGAATTCGGCTTCCAGCTCCGGATCAGCCGGACGCGGCGTCCAGACCGTGGTCGACTTGTCGACACCGGTCAGCTGCTCCTGCGCGCCGCGATGGCTGATGAAGACTTCGAGCGTGCCATTCTGCGCGCGCTCGACGCGCGTGCGGAACTTGTCGCGCTCCGACGTCGAGTACAGGCCGTCGAACACCTTGCCGATGGTATTGCGGATAATGTCCTGCGGAATCTTGGCGCGGTTTTCCGCCCAGTCGGTTTCCATGATGCCGGTTTCAGGCGAATCCTGGACCAGCAGGAAACCGCTTTCCTGCCAGAAGCCACGCAGCGACTGCCACAGCTGATCGGCACGCATGCCGTTGCTGATCACCAGCCAGCGCTGGTTGCCATCACGCTCCATGCGCACGCCCTGCGCCGAAGGCAGGACATTTTCGGTCGGCGAGGCTTCGCGGGTCTTGGTCGACTGGCTGTAGTTCGACAGCGTCGACGTGCCGTTCTGGTCGGGCACCGAGTAGCGGCGATCGCCGTCCAGCTTGGTCAGGTCCGGCGGGATATCGAGCGACGGGGTCCGCTTGGAGGCCGACGACTTGTAGTCGATCTTGTCCGGCTGCATGGCATCGTTGATGCTGCTGCAGCCCGTAATGACGCCTGCGGCAAGCACGGGCACAACCAGTGCGGCGCGGCGGACTTGCATCGCGCCACGGCGGTTAAGCTTGAGTTTCATTGACACGCAATCCTAGTTGATAGAGCGGCACGGGTGCGCCGGAAATCAGCCCAGCAGGCCGGTGGCGGCCAGTGCCTTGCGCACGGTCTCGTGGTTGGACTCGGACAGCGGCGTGAGCGGGAGGCGAATGCCGCCTTCCATCTTGCCCATCTGCTGCAGGGCCCACTTGACCGGGATCGGGTTGGCCTCGATGAACATGGCCTTGTTCAGCTCGATCAGCTCCATGTGCAGGCGGCGCGCGGTGACGGCGTCGCCCTTGAGCGCGGCCGCGCACATCTCATGCATCTTGCGCGGCGCCACATTGGCCGTGACCGAGATATTGCCCTGGCCGCCCAGCAGGATCAGCGCCACGGCGGTCGGATCGTCGCCGCTGTAGATCGCAAAGCCTTCGGGCGCGTCCTTGATCAGCTGCGCGGCGCGATCGATGTTGCCGGTCGCTTCCTTCACCCCGACGATGCCAGGCACCTGCGCCAGGCGCAGGATGGTGTCGTTGTTCATGTCCGCAACGGTGCGGCCCGGCACGTTGTACAGCATCACGGGCAGGTCGACCGCCTCGGCGATGGTGCGGAAATGCCGGTACATGCCTTCCTGGGTCGGCTTGTTGTAGTACGGCACGACCTGCAGCGAGGCATCGGCACCGACCTTCTTGGCAAAGGCCGTCAGTTCGATGGCTTCATTGGTCGAGTTGCCGCCGGTACCGGCGATGATGGGAATCCGCTTGCCAGCCTGCTCCACCGCCACGCGAATTAGCTCGCAGTGCTCGTCCACCGTGACGGTGGGCGATTCGCCGGTGGTGCCAACGATCACGATGGCATCGGTGCCCTCGGCCACGTGCCAGTCGACGAGGGCCCGCAGTGCCGGATAGTCCAGGCTGCCGTCCTCATGCATCGGGGTGACGATGGCAACAATGCTGCCGGTAATCTGTGTCATAACGTTAGGGAATTCGGGATGCGAATAACAGGATTGTACCGGAACCGCCGGCCGCTCCGACCGATGTTCCGACAAGCGGTTACATCAAGCGTATCAACGTGTGAAGCCGCATTCTCGCGGACCGGCGAGGCGTCACTTCATGCCGGCAGCCGGTAGCGTGCCGGGGCGCTGCCAGCTGCCGTTACCGGCACCTCGCGCACGGCACACAGGCGTTGCACAAACGCTGTTTTGGGCACTTCAAGAAAGCCATCCTCATAGCCGATCACACGCAGCCCGCGCGTGCGGGCCACTTCAAGCAATTCGCCGGGTTGAAGCAGGAAATCCGGACGTGAAGGCTTGCCGACGGTCTCATTGCCGCTGGCAAAGGTTTCGTACAGCAGCACGCCGCCGGGCGCCAGCGCATCGACAAGAGCGGGCCATAACGGGCGGTGCAGGTAATTGGTGACGATGACCGCATCGAACGGTGCCTCGTCGGCGAGCGGCCAGGCGCCCTGTTCGAGGTCTTCCACGCGGCCGGCAACAGACGCAGGAAGCGCCGCAACCGCTTCGACATCGCGATCGACACCGACCACGGCATGGCCGCGTCCGGCAAACCAGCGCGCATGCCGGCCACTGCCACAGGCAAGGTCGAGCACCCGGCCGGCCGGGTGCACGAGATGGGCCCAGCGCGTGACCCATTCAGACGGAGCGCCGGTCGGCGCGTGAGCGAACATGGACCGCGATCCTATTGCAGCAGCATGATGATCGGCCGCAGCATCAGCTCCACTACCGAGCTGAGCAGGTTGATCACCGGCCGCATCCAGACCGAGGTGATCACGCCGGCCGCGACCAGGGCCATGACGACGAAAATGCCGTACGGCTCGATGCGCGACACCGAGTAGGCCACGCGCGGCGGCAGCAGCGCGGTCACCACGCGGCCGCCATCCAGCGGCGGAATCGGGAACAGGTTGAATGCGGCCACCACCAGGTTGACCAGCACGCCGGCGCGCGCCATTTCGCTGACGAACGGCTCGGACACGTGCGCCCACGCCAGCCCGATCGCGATCAGCGCCCACAGGAAGGCCTGCACCACATTGCTGGCCGGCCCGGCCAGCGCCACCCACATGCCGTGCCAGCGCGGATTGCGCAGCCGGCCGAAGTCGACCGGTACCGGCTTGGCATAGCCGAACACGAACTGTCCGTTGGTCAGCAGGTACAGCAGCAACGGCACGGCAATGGTGCCGATCGGATCGATGTGCCGCGCCGGGTTCAGGCTGACGCGGCCCAGCGCATAGGCCGTGGTATCGCCGAAGTGCTTGGCCACGTAGCCGTGCGACGCCTCGTGCAGCGTGATCGCGAACAGCACTGGCAGGGCGTAGACCGCAAAGGTCTGAATGAGGGAAGAATCCATGGGGCTTATTGTACCGGGCGGGCTGACCGGCAGATCACTCGGCGGCGGGAATTCAGAGTCCGAACCGTGCGATATCGCCCCTGCCTGCGCGCACCAGCTCCGGCTCCCCGCTGGTCAGGTCGATCACCGTCGTGGGCTGGGCCGGCGCCGGTCCACCGTCGACGACGAGGTCCACCATTTTTTCGAGCCGGGTCCGGATCTCCGACGGATCGTTCAGCGGCTCGTCGTCGCCAGGCAACTGCAGCGTCGCCGTCAGCAGCGGTTCGCCGGCTTCGGCCAGCAACGCGAGCGGAATGGCGTGATCGGGCACGCGCACGCCGATGGTCTTGCGGGCCGGGTGCGACAGCCGGCGCGGCACCTCCTTGGTCGCCTCGAGGATGAAGACGTACGGCCCTGGCGTGGCGCCCTTGATCCAGCGGTACTGCCGGTTGTCGACGCGTGCAAAGCTGCCCAGCTCGGACAGGTCGCTGCACATCAGCGTGAGGTGGTGCTTGTCGTCGATGCCGCGCAGCCGGCGCAGTCGCTCCACGGCTGCCTTGTCGTCAAGCTGGCAGCCCAGCGCATAGCTGGAATCGGTCGGCAACGCGATCAGGCCGCCCTGGCGGACGATCTGCACGGCCTGCTTGATGAGTCGCGGCTGCGGGTTAAGCGGGTGGATCTCGAAGTACTGTGACATGGCCGGGCTCAGGTGCGTGTTCGGACAGGATTCGCGGCCGGCGGCCAGGCATCTTCGCCCGCGCCAGCCCGGCGGACAGGGCCGGCTACCAGTCGTGCCATACCGGCGTGACCGTGGACGGCAAGGGCGGCAGCGTGCCCAGTTCCACGCGCCCTTCACCGGGGCCGTGGAAATCAGAGCCGCGCGATGCCAGCAAGCCGTAGTGCCGGGCCACCGTGGCGTAGCGCTGGTACTGGTCCGGCGTATGGCTGCCGGTCACCACTTCCACCGCGCCGCCGCCCAGCGCCGTGAACTCGTCGAACAGCGCGTCGTGCTGGGTGTCGGTGTAGTTGTAGCGGCCCGGGTGGGCCATCACGGCGATACCGCCAGCCGCGCGGATCCAGCCAACGGCCTCGGACAGGTTTGCCCAGCGGTGCCCCACGTAGCCAGGCCGCCCTTCGGACAGGTACTGGCTGAAGACGTCGCTGATCGTGGCACAGTAGCCCTGGTCCACGAGCCAGCGGGCGAAATGCGTGCGCGAGATCAGGTCCGGATTGCCGACATGCTTCAGCGCGCCCTGATAGGCACCTTCGATGCCGATCTTCGCCAGTGCGTCGCCGATATCGCGGGCCCGCCGCCCACGGCCGGAGCGCGTGTCGGCAAGGCCGTCGATCAGTTCCGGACAGAATGGGTCGATCTGCAGGCCTACGATATGCACGGTCTGCCCGGCCCATGTCACGGAAATCTCGACGCCCGGGACGTAGCGCATGCCCAGGGACTCGGCCGCGGCACGCGCCTCGGCCTGGCCGCCGACTTCATCATGGTCCGTGAGCGACCACAACCGCACACCGCCGGCATGCGCGCGTTCGGCAACGGCGCGTGGCGGCAATGTGCCATCGGACACGGTGGAATGGCAGTGCAGGTCTGCGTTGAGTGTATGGGGGTCGGGCATGGACTTATTCTACTCCCGTATGTGCGTTCGGGCTGGCTCGATGCCCGCCGCGCAAAGCCCTTGCCAGCAACGCTGGCGTCGACGGCGTGGCGCCGGTGGCGCGGTATAGTCGGGTTTTGGATTCACCGCCGCACCAAGCCAATGTCCACCGACAACACCACTGCGCAGCCCGGCACCGCCGACACCACCATCACCACCGACGTGCTGATCGTCGGCGCAGGCCCGGTCGGCCTGTTCGCCGCATTCCAGGCCGGTGTGCTCGGCCTGAAATGCGAACTGATCGACGTCCTGGATCGCGCGGGCGGCCAATGCACCGAGCTGTACCCCGAAAAGCCGATCTACGACATCCCGGCCGTGCCGGGCTGCCTGGCCCAGGACCTGGTGGATCGCCTGCTGGAGCAGTGTGCGCCCTTTGCCTTCCCGATGCACTTCAACCAGCGTGCCGAAAGCGTGACCGAGGTGCTGCCCGTTCAGGGCGACGGCCATGCCCGCCTGCTGGTGACAACCGACGCCGGAAAACGCTTCGACGTTGCCGCCGTGCTGGTCTGCGCCGGCGCCGGCGCCTTTGCGCCGCAGCGCGTGTCGCTGCCGGAGGCGCCGGCGCTGGAAGACCGCCATGTGCACTACGCGGTGCGCGATGTATCGCGCTTCGCAGGCAAGCGCGTGGTTGTCGCAGGCGGCGGCGATTCCGCGCTGGATTGGGCGCTCGCGCTGCGCAAGGTGGCGGCTCGCGTCACCCTGCTGCACCGGCGCGAAGGCTTCCGCGCCGCCGACGGCACGGTGGCCGAGATGCGCGCCGCCGTGGCGGACGGCGAGATGGATTTCGTCGTCGGCATGCTTGGCGCCCTCAAGACGACTGGCGAAGGCAACGATGCCGCGCTCACGGAGATCGAGGTGCGCAGCCGCGACGGCGTCCAGACGCTGCCCGCGGACGAACTGGTGGCGCTCTATGGACTAGTCTCCGAGCCCGGCCCGATCGCGCAGTGGGACATGGACATGCGCGCCGGCCGCATCCTGGTGGATACCACCACCTATGAAAGCTCGCGGCGCGGCATCTTCGCCGCCGGCGACATCGCCTACTACGCCAACAAGCAGAAGCTGATCCTGTCCGGATTCCATGAGGCCGCGCTGGCCTTGCGCAAGGCCTATCACTACGCGTTCCCCGAGAAGTCGCTGGTGCACGTGCACACCAGCAACAACGCCGCGCTCAAGGAAAAGCTCACGCACGCCTGAGGGTTACGCGTTCAGGTGCAGAACGACTCGATCAGCGCCGCCACTGCGGCGGGCTGGTCATGGTGCAGCATGTGGCCCGCATCATCGATCACCGCCTCGCGGAAATCGCGGAACGCGCGGAAACGCTCGCGGAATTCCTCAAGCGACTGCTTGTGCGCGATATGGCGCAGCGTTTCCGAATCGCGGGCTTCCACGTGCAGCACCGGGGCGCTCACCTGCGCCCAGATCGCCATGATTTCCTCGAGCCGGTACAGCACCGGATTCACCAGCTTGTGCGCGGGATCGCCGAGGATTTCCCATTGCCCGGCTTCGTTGCGGCGCGACCAGTGCTCGGCCAGGAACGCGGCGCGATCGTCCGGGAGGCGCGGATTGGTCTTCTGCAGCCGCGCCGCCACGCCGGCGACATCTTCGTAGGCGCGCAACTCCGGCCGTTCGCGCAGTTCATCGAGCCAGCGCGCATAGCGTTTCGGCGCCTGCTCGGGGCGCGTCTGCGTCATGCCAAACCCTTCGAGATCGACCACCCGGCGCACGCGCTCGGGCCGAATGCCGGCGTACAGGCAAGCCACGTTGGCGCCCATGCTATGCCCCACCAGGTCCACCCGTCCTTCGGGCTGGTAGTGGTCGAGCAGCGCCTCCAGGTCGGCAAGGTAGTCGGCAAACCAGTAGGAATGCGTACCCGGATAGCGCGTCGGCCAGTCGCTTTCGCCAAAGCCCCGCCAGTCGGGCGCGATCACGTGCCAGTCGCGCTCCAGGCAGTCCACCAGAAACTGGAACGATGCCGCCACGTCCATCCAGCCATGCAGCATGAACAGCTTGGGCGCGCCAGGCGTTCCCCACTCGCGCACGTGGCAGCGCAGTCCACGCAACGTGATAAATTCAGAACGCGAGGTTTCCTTGATTGTCATTTGTCTCCCCTGGTTGCGGACTTTCCGAGCCTTGCCCGGAACCGGGAGCCGGAGCGGAAGCCCGCCTAAAATCGAACGATCGTTCGCAGAATTATAACGAGACTGACAAGGAGACAGCAGCATGGCAGCAGCGGCCCTGCCGGCAAGCCGGCGCGATGACTACCAGGCGCTCTACGACACCTTCCGGTGGGCGGTGCCCGCGCACTTCAACCTGGCCGAAGCGTGCTGTGGCCGCTGGGCACGGGACCCGGCCACCGCCGACCGCATCGCGGTCTATACCGAGCATGAAGACGGGCGTCGCGACGCGTTCAGCTTTGCGCATCTCCAGGCGGAAGCCAACCGGCTCTGCGCGGCATTGCGCGACCTTGGCGTGCAGCGCGGCGACCGCGTCGCAGTCGTGATGCCGCAGCGCATCGAGACGGCCATCGCCTATATGGCGATCTTTCAGCTCGGCGCCATCGCTACGCCGCTGTCGATGCTGTTCGGGCCGGAGGCACTGGCTTACCGCATCGGCCATAGCGAATCCGTGGTGGCGATCGCCGACGAGACCTCGATCGACAACGTGCTCGCGGCACGGCCGGAATGCCTGACACTCGCCACCGTGATCGCCGCTGGCGATGCGCGGGGGCGAGGCGACCACGACTGGGACGTCCTGCTGGCCGCGCAATTGCCGACGTTCACCGCTGAGCAAACCAAGGCGGACGAAGCTGCCGTGCTGATCTACACCAGCGGCACCACGGGTCCTCCCAAAGGCGCGCTGATCCCGCACCGGGCGCTGATCGGCAACCTCCCCGGCTTTGTCTGCTCGCAGAACTGGTATCCACAGGACGATGACGTGTTCTGGAGCCCTGCGGACTGGGCCTGGACCGGCGGACTCTGGGATGCGCTGATGCCGGCGCTGTACTTTGGCAAGCCGATCGTGGGCTACCAGGGCCGGTTCTCGGCCGAGCGCGCGTTCGAGCTGCTGGAACGCTACGGCGTCACCAACACCTTCCTGTTTCCCACTGCGTTGAAGCAGATGATGAAGGCCTGTCCCGAGCCGCGGCAGCGCTACACGCTGAAGTTGCGCGCGTTGATGAGCGCCGGCGAGGCCGTCGGTGAAACCGTGTTTAGCTGGTGCCGCGACGCCATGGGCGTGGTCGTCAACGAGATGTTCGGCCAGACCGAGATCAACTACATCGTCGGCAACTGCACGTCCCAGCATGACGACGCGTGCCTGGGCTGGCCGGCGCGGCCAGGTTCGATGGGCCGGCCCTACCCCGGCCATCGCGTACAGGTCATCGATGACGAAGGCCGGCCGTGCGCGCCCGGCGAGGATGGCGAGGTGGCGGTCTGCACTACGGACCTCCACGGCCATGCCGATCCGGTCTTTTTCCTCGGCTACTGGAAGAATGAAGCGGCCACGGCCGCGCGATATGTCGAGCGCGACGGCTTGCGCTGGTGCCGCACCGGCGACCTGGCCCGCATCGATGCCGACGGCTACCTCTGGTACCAGGGCCGGGCCGACGATGTGTTCAAGTCGTCCGGCTACCGCATCGGCCCGAGCGAGATCGAGAACTGCCTGCTCAAGCATCCCGCCGTGTCGAACTGCGCGGTGGTGCCTTCGCCGGACACCGAGCGAGGCGCCGTGGTCAAGGCCTTCATCGTGCTGACGCCTTCGGTGGCGCGCTCGTCCGACAGCGACGCTGCGCTGGTGACCGCGCTGCAGGAACACGTGCGCGGCCAGCTCGCGCCTTACGAGTATCCCAAGAAGATCGAGTTCATCGACCAGTTGCCGATGACGACTACCGGGAAGGTCCAGCGCCGGGTGCTCAGGCTGCTGGAGCAGGAGCGTGCGGCCGGCAAGGGCTAACCCGCCGAGGCCTCCAGCCACGCCAGCTCATCCTCGTCGAAACCCGCGGCGCGGCGCGCATCGAGGTTGAACGGACCGCGCAGTTTCGGCGCCCGGTGCTGCTGCGCCAGCGCGGCATAGGTCGCTACGGGATCCAGCCCGCGCTGCGCGCACAGCCATCGGTACCAGTGGTTGCCGATGGCCACATGCCCGACTTCATCGCGCAGGATGATGTCGATGATGGCGGCGGCCGCGTGGTCGCCCACCCCGGCCAGCTTGGCGCGCACCGGCGGCGAGGCATCGAGCCCGCGCGCCTCGAGCGTGCGTGGCACCAGCGCCATACGTGCCAGCACGTCGCCGGCGGTGCGGTCGCACATCTCCCAGAGGCTGTTGTGGGCGGGGAAATCGCCGTAGCCAAATCCCAGCGTGCCGAGGTGGTCCGCCAGCAAGGTGAAATGCAGCGCCTCTTCGTCCGCCACGCGCAACCAGTCGCGGTAGTAGTCGGCCGGCATGCCGGGAAAGCGCCAGACCGCATCGAGCGCCAGGTTGATGGCGTTGAATTCGATGTGGCACAGCGCGTGGATCATGGCGGCGCGCCCTTCGTCGGTATGCAGCGAGCGGCGGCGCTGGACCTGTTGCGGGGGCACCAGTTCCGGTCGCGGCGGGCGGCCCGGAATGCCAAGCGTCGCGTCGGCGGTGATGTGATCTTCCGCCCCAAGCCGAGCGGCATCGGCCTGAGTGAAGTCCCGGAACAGCGCGCGGGCGGCATTGGCCTTGTCGTGCGCATCGGTCCGGCAGAGCACGCCGAGTGCCCGCTGGCGCAGCGTTTGTGCGGGGTCAGGCAGTCGGGCGGCGGGTGAAATCTCTGGCATAGGCGTAAAATCCGGTCTGCCGCCATTGTAGAGCCACGCCGGTCACCCCCCGGCCGTTCATGCGGCGTGCCGGCACAAGGCCGGACGCGGCCATTCCCCTGGCTCTTTAAAGGCCGGCGGCAACCCCCAGATAACTACCTTCGTGCAGGAGACTCCATGGCGCTGTACCAGCTCGGCGAACTCGTTCCCAATATCGACCCGGACGCCTATGTGGCCCCCGAAGCCACCATCATCGGCAACGTGACCATGAAGTCGCGCGCCAGTGCCTGGCCGGGCGTCGTGATCCGGGGCGATAACGAACCGATCGTGGTCGGCGTGGACACCAACATCCAGGAAGGCTCGGTGCTGCACGTCGACCCGGGCTGCCCGCTGACGCTGGGCGACAAGGTCTCCATCGGCCACCAGGCCATGCTGCACGGCTGCACGGTCGGCGAAGGCTCGCTGATCGGCATCCAGGCCGTGGTGCTGAACCGCGCGGTGATTGGCAAGGAATGCCTGGTCGGCGCGGGTGCCGTGGTGACCGAAGGCAAGGTATTCCCGGACCGTTCGCTGATACTCGGCGCGCCCGCCAAGGTGGTGCGCGAACTGACCGATCAGGACGTGGCGAACCTGTACCGCAATGCCGAGACCTACGCCACGCGCCAGGCCATGTACAAGCAACAGCTCAAGCGGATCGACTGATCGACTGACAAGCGCCGCGACAGCTACAACCGATTGACAGACAGATTATTGTGACCGATACGACCACCCCCGACACCCTGCAGAAGTTCCTGTTCGACGCGGCCCCCGTGCGCGGCGAACTGGTCCGCATGGAAGCCACCTGGCGCGAAGTGCTGAGCCGCCACGCCTATCCCGCGCCCGTGCGCCGCGTGCTGGGCGAGATGATGGCTGCCGCCGCGCTGCTGTCGGCCAACCTCAAGTTCAACGGCGCGCTCGTCATGCAGCTGCATGGCGATGGCCCGGTGCGCATGCTGGTGGTGGAGTGCCTGTCCGACCTGTCGATGCGCGCCACGGCCAAGCTAGCCGAAGGCGCGCAGATCGCCGACGACGCCACGCTGACCGAGCTCGTCAATGCCCACGGCCACGGCCGCTTTGCCATCACGCTCGACCCGAAGGACAAGCTGCCGGGCCAGCAGCCGTATCAGGGCATCGTGCCGCTGGCGGACGCCCATGGCCCGCTGGCCAGCATGAGCGCCGTGCTCGAGCACTACATGCAGGCCTCCGAGCAGCTCGACACGCGCCTGTGGCTGGCCGCCGATGACCATGCCGCGGCCGGCATGCTGCTGCAGAAGCTGCCGTCGTACGGAGGCACGCAGGAAGTTGGCGAGACCGGCTCCGCCCTTGGCGAGCACGGCCGCGCACAAGATCTGGACACCTGGGACCGTGCCTGCCAGCTCGGCAACACTCTGAAGGCGGACGAGCTGCTGGCCGAAACGCCGGACACGCTGCTGCGCCGCCTGTTCTGGGAAGACCTGCAAGCGGCCGGGCTGCGCGTCTTCGAGCCGCTCACCCCGCACTTCCAGTGCTCGTGCTCGCGCGCCAAGGTGGCGGGCATGCTGCACTCGCTGGGCCAGGAAGAGATCGAAGGCATCGTCGCAGAGCGCGGCAATGTGGAAATCCACTGCGATTTCTGCGGCCAGCGCTACGAATTCGATGCGGTGGACTGCGCCCAACTGTTCACGCCATCGCACGTCGCCACCGGCGCCGGTGAGGGCGCGCATCACCATCATTGATTCGGAACCGGCCCGCCGGGCCGGACCTGCAGCGGGCATGTCGGCTGCGAACCACCCTGCAAGGCGCAAGTCCAACAGCTAAGCTGTTATCGAGGGCGCCGTCTCCACCGAGCCGGCGCAACGTTCCGACCCGCCAGTCCTCGCCGCCATGCCCGCCACCCGCATTTCCTGCTCCCTGCCTGTCCTGCCAGCGTTGCTGGCTGCCGCGCTGCTGGCGGGCGGCTGTGCCGCGCCGGTGCCGCGCGATATCAACGGCACGCCCGCGACTGCCCGCCTGGCCCCGGATGCGGCTTCCGGCGCCCCGCTCAGCGTCGAACAGATGCAGCAGCTAGACGCCCTGAACCAGCAGATCCTGCACGACCAGGAGGCGGCTATCGGCCGCCAGCAGGCCGCCGAGGCGGCCTACCGCGCGTACGCCTATCCGACGACAAGCTGGAATCTTTTCTATGGAGGCTGGGGCGGCGGCCACTGGGGCGGTGGCGTGGGCATCAGCTCGCCCGGCTACTGGGGCGGCTACCCGTACGGGTGGTAATACTCGCGGGGCACAGACACATGGCAAAACCGCCCGACGAGGCGGGCGGTCAACAGGCTGGCACTCAGTGGCGGCCTGTGGCGGCCGTCGAATTCGGCGGCGGCGGCAGTGGCGGCGTGGCGCTGACCTTTGGCGCCGGCGCAACGAACTGCACGAACACCTCGCCGTCCTTCACCATGCCCAGTTCATAGCGGGCACGCTCCTCGATGGCGCCGGTGCCGTCCTGCAGGTCCTTCACTTCCCCTTCCAGCTTGGCATTGCGCAGCTTCAGCGTCTGGTTCCGGGTGGCCTGCTCCTGCACCTGCCGGTTGAGTTCCCAGACCCGCAGCCAGCCACCCTTGCCGAGCCACAGCGGATACTGGATGGCCAGCAGGAGTACGAACAACAGCAAAGAAATCAGGCGCATGAGGCGTGGCGGACGGAAATTTCCGCACAATGATGTGCGAACTCGGGCCGGAAGGCAATGCCGGCCAGATTTCGATACAAATCCGGATACAACAACGGCGGCGGCACGGGTGAATCCGTGCCGCCGCCGTCAGGGGCGCTTCAGGCGCCCGCCGGGGTTCAGCGCAGGTTGTAGAACGCGCTCTTGCCCGGGTAGCTGGCGATATCGCCGAGATCTTCCTCGATGCGCAGCAGCTGGTTGTACTTCGAGATACGGTCCGAACGCGACAGCGAACCGGTCTTGATCTGGCCGGCGTTGGTGCCCACGGCGATGTCGGCGATGGTGCTGTCTTCGGTTTCGCCCGAACGGTGCGAGATCACGGCGGTGTAACCGGCGCGCTTGGCCATCTCGATGGCGGCGAAGGTCTCGGTCAGGGTGCCGATCTGGTTGATCTTGATGAGGATCGAGTTGCCGATGCCCTTCTCGATGCCTTCCTTCAGGATCTTGGTGTTGGTCACGAACAGGTCGTCACCGACCAGCTGGACGCTCTTGCCCAGCTTGTCGGTCAGCGTCTTCCAGCCGTCCCAGTCGCCTTCGGCCATGCCGTCCTCGATCGACACGATCGGGAACTTGTCGCACAGGTTGGCCAGGTAGTCGGCGAACTGCGTCGACGACAGCTTCAGGCCTTCGCCTTCCAGCACGTAGACGTCTTCGGCTTCGTGGTAGAACTCGCTGGCGGCGCAGTCCAGCGCCAGCAGCACGTCTTCGCCCATGCGGTAGCCGGCCTTCTCGACGGCCTGGACGATGGTGTTCAGGCACTCCTCGTTCGACGAGAAGTTCGGGGCGAAGCCGCCCTCGTCGCCCACGGCAGTGGACATGCCCTTGTCGGACAGGATCTTCTTCAGCGCGTGGAAAACCTCGGCGCCGCAGCGCAGGGCTTCACGGAAGCTGGTCGCCGACACCGGCATGATCATGAATTCCTGGATGTCCAGGCTGTTGTTGGCGTGCGCGCCGCCGTTGACGATGTTCATCATCGGCACCGGCATCTGCATGGCGCCCGAGCCGCCGAAATAGCGGTACAGCGGCAGGCCGGCTTCTTCCGCGGCGGCCTTGGCGACAGCCATCGACACGGCCAGCATGGCGTTGGCGCCCAGGCGACCCTTGTTCTCGGTGCCGTCCAGGTCGATCAGGGTGCGGTCCAGGAAGGCCTGCTCGGAAGCATCCAGTCCCATGATGGCTTCGGAGATCTCGGTGTTGATGTGCTCGACGGCCTTCAGCACGCCCTTGCCCAGGTAGCGGCCCTTGTCGCCGTCACGCAGTTCGATGGCTTCGCGCGAACCGGTCGATGCGCCCGACGGCACGGCCGCACGGCCCATCACGCCGGATTCCAGCAGCACGTCGCACTCGACGGTGGGGTTGCCACGCGAGTCGAGAACCTCGCGACCGATGATATCTACGATTGCACTCATGAATTCCTCTCTGACTGTTGATTCTTGCTCTGCGGATTACTGCAACCTGCTTGTGTCCTGCTCGTGCCAGGGCGATGCAACCCGCCCGGAAAAGGCAAAAAGGGCTTGCCGGCTCAGGCCACGCCCTCGACCACGATCATATTCATGCGCGCCGCGTGCTCGCGTGCCTTGCGGGCCGCGAGGTAGGCCTCTCCGTCATGGAAGGCCTTGGCGGCTTCGACGCTCGGGAATTTCAGCACGACGACGCGGGTCGGCGCCCATTCCCCTTCAAGGTTTTCAGCCTTGCCGCCGCGCACCACCACTTCCGCACCATGGATCTGCATGGCCTTGCTGGAGAGCACCTTGTATTCCTCGTACTGCTGGGGATCGGTTACGTCGACGTACGCGATGATATAGCCCGCGGCCATGCTGTATCTCCGGAAGTTTTGTATTGTCTTTCGATACGGCTTGTCACGGCCGGCCCAGCGGCGGTGACAAGCCGGGGCCTGCTCAGGCGCAGGCGGGCCAGCCGAAGTTGTCTTCCAGGAAGCCGGCGCGCTTGGTCAGCGCGTCGAGGTCCCTGAGCACGGCCAGCAGTTCCTTCATGCGCGACAGCGGCACCGCGTTCGGGCCATCGGACATGGCCTTGCTCGGGTCCGGGTGCGTCTCCATGAACAGCCCGGCGATACCCGTGGCCACGGCGGCACGCGACAGCACAGGCACGAACTCGCGCTGGCCGCCGGAACTCGTGCCCTGCCCGCCCGGCAACTGCACCGAATGGGTTGCGTCGAACACCACCGGGGCACCGGTCTCGCGCATGATCGCCAGCGAGCGCATGTCCGAGACCAGGTTGTTGTAGCCGAAGGACACGCCACGTTCGCAAGCCATGAAGACGTCGTCCGGCAAGCCGGCTTCGCGTGCGGCGTCGCGGGCCTTGTCGATCACGTTCTTCATGTCGTGCGGCGCCAGGAACTGGCCCTTCTTGATGTTCACCGGCTTGCCGCTCTGGGCGCAGGCGCGGATGAAATCAGTCTGCCGGCACAGGAAGGCCGGCGTCTGCAGCACGTCGACCACGGCCGCCACCGGCTTGATCTCGTCGATCTCGTGGATGTCGGTCAGCACCGGCACGCCGATCACGCGCTTCACGGTCGCCAGGATCTCCAGGCCCTTCTCCATCCCCAGGCCGCGGAACGACTTGCCCGATGAACGGTTGGCCTTGTCGAACGACGACTTGTAGATGAACGGGATGCCCAGCTCGCCGGTGATCGCCTTGAGCGCGCCGGCGGTATCCAGCGCCATCTGCTCGGACTCGATCACGCACGGGCCGGCGATCAGGAAGAATGGTTTGTCGAGGCCAACCTCGAATCCACAGAGTTTCATGACAGTCTCCTGCTCGGCGCCCGGCTTCAGGCGTCCTTGCGCTGCTGGCCTGCCAGCGCGGCTTCGACGTAGGCCTTGAACAGCGGATGGCCGTCACGCGGCGTGGAGGTGAATTCCGGGTGGAACTGCACGCCGACGAACCACGGGTGCATCGACTCCGGCAGTTCCATCATCTCGGGCAGGTTCTCGGTCGGGGTGCGCGCGGAGATCACCATGCCGGCGTTTTCGAGCGTCGGCACGTAGTGGTTGTTGACCTCGTAGCGGTGGCGGTGACGCTCGTTGACCTCGGCACCGTAGATCGACGCCGCCTTGGTTCCTTCGTTGACCGGCACGCGCTGCGCGCCCAGGCGCATGGTGCCGCCCAGGTCGGAATCCGCCGAACGCTGTTCGACCTTGCCTTCGCGGTCGACCCATTCGGTGATCAGTGCGACCACCGGGTGTTCGGTTTCCAGGTTGAACTCGGTCGAGTTGGCGTCGGCCATATTCGCCACGTGGCGCGCAAACTCGATCACGGCCAGCTGCATGCCCAGGCAGATGCCCAGGTACGGCACCTTGTTCTCGCGGGCGTACTGGATCGCGCGGATCTTGCCTTCCGTGCCGCGCTTGCCGAAACCGCCCGGCACCAGGATGGCGTCCAGCGGGGCCAGCACTTCCAGGTGGCCCGATTCCAGTTCCTCGGAATCGATGTATTCGATGTTCACGCGCGTGGCGGTGTGCATGCCGGCGTGGCGCAGTGCTTCGATCAGCGACTTGTACGACTCGGTCAGGTCGACGTACTTGCCGACCATGCCGATGGTGATCTCGTGCTGCGGGTTTTCCTGCGCGTTCACCAGCTTCTGCCACATCGACAGGTCGGCCGGCTTCGGATCCAGGCGCAGCTCTTCGCAGATCAGGCGGTCGAGGCCCTGCTCGTTGAGCATCTGCGGGATCTTGTAGATGCTGTCGGCATCCCACACCGAAATCACGGCGTCCTGCGGGATGTTGGCGAACAGCGAAATCTTGGCGCGCTCGTCGTCCGGGATCGGGCGGTCGGCACGGCACAGCAGCGCCGTCGGCGAGATGCCGATTTCGCGCAGCTTCTGCACCGAGTGCTGGGTCGGCTTGGTCTTGAGCTCGCCGGCGCTGGCGATAAACGGCACCAGCGTCAGGTGCACGAACGCGCAGCGGTTGCGGCCCATGCGCAGGCTCATCTGGCGCGCGGCTTCCAGGAACGGCAGCGATTCGATGTCACCCACGGTACCGCCGATCTCCACCAGCGCCACGTCGGCCTTGCCGTCGTGCGAGGCCGCGGCGCCGCGCTCGATGAAGGCCTGGATCTCGTTGGTGATATGCGGGATCACCTGCACGGTCTTGCCCAGGTATTCGCCGCGGCGCTCCTTGCGGATCACCGATTCGTAGATCTGGCCCGTGGTGAAGTTGTTCGACTTGCGCATCTTGGCCGAGACGAAGCGCTCGTAGTGGCCGAGATCGAGGTCGGTTTCCGCACCGTCTTCCGTGACAAACACCTCGCCATGCTGGAAGGGGCTCATCGTGCCGGGATCGACGTTGATGTAGGGATCTAGCTTGAGGAGGGTGACTTTGAGGCCGCGCGACTCGAGAATGGCCGCGAGCGAAGCAGCAGCGATGCCCTTGCCGAGAGAAGAGACGACGCCACCGGTGACGAAGACGAATTTGGTCATAAACCGAGCTTGCCGGGGAAATTGGGATTATACATGAGACCCCGTTCCCCGCAGGCCCGGAAATTGTGACACCAGCGGGCCGGCAGCGCCTCTGCGGCGCATGCGCCGCTTCCGGTTCAGCGGCCTTCGCGCCGCATCCCGGCGATCAGTTCGCGGATCAGTTGCGCCGTTTCCCGGGGCCGCTCCATCGGGTAAAGATGGCCCCCCTCGATGAAGCGCAGATTCTCGCCAACCAGTTTTCGGGTAGCGGAAAGCCCGCATTGCCGCACCTCGCGCGAACGCGTGCCGGCCACGAATCCGACCGGCACCGGCGCGCCGCCCGCCACCCTGCGGCCCAGGCTGGTCGGCAGCGTGCGGTAGATCCAGTATTCCACCTCGCGGTTGAAGCGCAGTTGCCGCTCGTCGTCCTTGCCGGTGGGCTCGGTCCCATGCACCGCATAGTCACGCAGCATGTCCTGGTCCCAGATCGCGAAATTGGGCTTGGCGCGGAAATGCTCCCACACCGCCTCCGTATCCGGCCAGTGCGTGCGCCGGTTCCTGGTCACCGCGGCCGGGCCCGGCTTCTCGTCCATGCCCAGCAATTGCGCCGTCCTCAACAGCGATGCGCGCCAGCCCGCGATGATCGGCGAATCGAGCATCACCACGCCACGCACCCATTCGGGGCGGCGCAGCGCGGCCATCAGCGACAGGAAGCCGCCCAGCGAATGCCCGACCAGCCACACCGGCTCGCGGTACTGGCGCTGCAGCGAATCGAGCAGCTCGTCGACCAGGTGCGGCCAGCCGCGCGTCACCGGGAACTCCGGACGGTGGCCGTAGCGCTCCACGGCGCGGAATTCGAAATCCCCTTCCAGCTCGGCGAACAGCTTCCGGTACGTCGGCACCGGAAAGCCGTTGGCATGGGAAAAATGAATGATCTCGCGCATCGTCTGCCCCGCTCAGTCCTGCGTGCGCGAACGTTCTCGCGTGGCGCGCACGGGTTGCCCCCAAAGGTCCGCCTCGCCCGTGCGCGCAAGCGGGAATTCGGCCTTGCGCTCGGCATCCCATTCGGGGTCGCTGATCTCGCCGAACACCTGGCGCAGGCGCTGTCCCCAGGTGTCGCGGATCATACGGAAATACGCGTTGCGCTCGTCGATGTTGACGAAGTGCGTAACCCGCAGCGTATCGGCTTCGTACACCAGCAAATCAAGCGGCAGGCCAACCGAGATATTCGATTTCAGCGTCGAATCCATCGAAATCAGCGCGCACTTGGCGGCCTCGCCAAGCGGCAGCGACGGGTGCACCACGCGGTCGATAATCGGCTTGCCGTACTTGGCTTCACCGATCTGGAAATAGCAGTTCTCGGGCATCGCCTCGACGAAATTGCCGGCCGCGTAGACATTGAACAGCCGCACGCGCTCGCCGCCGATCTGGCCGCCAAAGATCAGGCTGACGTTGAAATCGATGCCGGCATCGCGCAACGCATGGGCATCGCGCTTGTGCACCTGGCGCACGGCATCGCCGACGATGGACGCGGCCTCGAACATATCCCGCGCGGTCCACAGCGAGCGCTTCTCGTCGCGCGCCTCGGCCAGGCACTGGCGCACCGACTGGCTGATGGCCAGGTTGCCGGCAGTCAGCAGCACCATCACGCGGTCGCCGGGCTCTTCGAACACCGTCATCTTGCGCGCGGTGGATATCGCATCGACACCGGCATTAGTGCGCGAATCGGAAAGAAACACCAGGCCGGCGTCGAGCTGCATGGCAACACAATAAGTCATGGTCTTGTCGGGTTCTCACGGAACCGTGCGGGGTTGCAGCGGGAATTCTAGCGTCCGGCGCACACCCTGCGGGCCGGTCCCGGCGGATTGGAGACAGTGCTCGAATTTGGGGCGCACCGGCCGGCACGGCCTCGATGCGGCCTCGAATCGGTGCGGCGGGCCGCGCGCCCTTCAGTCCGTCAGCGGCGTGATGGCAATATTCACCTGCAGGGTCTCGCCGCCGCCGCCCTCGAGAATGCCACGGACCGGTGCCGCAGACTGGTAGTCACGTCCGACCGCAAGCCGCACGTGCCGGTGATCCGTCACACAACGGTGCGTCACATCGATGCTGCACCACAGGTCCTGCCCCGCATCCAGGCAGACATCCGCCCAGGCGTGGCTGGCCAGTTCCGTGGCCGCCGGATCGTAGAAGTATCCGCTCACATAGCGCGCGGGAATGTTGAACGCGCGGCACGCGGCCACCATCACCTGCGCCTGGTCCTGGCAAACCCCGCTGCCAAGATGGAACGCCTCGGCCGCCGAGGTGCCAACGTGCGTGGTATTGGCCGCATAACGCACGTGATCGGCGATGCCGCCGGCGAGCGCCAGCAGCGCCGGCACCTCGTGTCCGGATGCCAGGAACGGCGCGGCGAATGCCTGCATCTCGGGCGGGGCGGCGGTCAGCGGCGTGCCGCCGACGAAGTACAGCGGCGAGACCCGCGCCTCGCCCGCGGCGGGCCCGTCGCGGAAGGCATGATGCCCGTCACGCCCTCCTTCATCGTGCGCAGTTTTGACCTCTACTTCACCGATCGCCGTGATGGCGATGGTATCGGCCGGGCCCTTGACGGTGAAGTGATGGACGATATTGCCGAAGCCATCGCGCGCTTGGGAAAGGTTGCCAGGTGCCTGCAGTTCCCAGCCCTGCACGGCCTGCAGCGGCCCCGAACGCGGCGCGAGCCGCAATTCGTGCACGCTGCGCCGCACCGGTTCCGCGTAGTGATAGACGGTCTGGTGATGAATCTTGTATTTCACGGTGTTCGGAAGGCCGCCGCGACGACTGCTGCACATGGGTGCTCTCCGCGGCATCCATCCGTTACTTGGCACTAGGCACTAAGCCGCCAGCGGCACCAGGAAATCACGGCTGATGCCGTTGCCGAGGTCGCCGATGCGCTCCAGGAAGCTGGTCAGGAAAGCGTGCAGCCCGACAGCAAAAATGTCGTCGATGCGGGCATATTTCAGGTCGGCATGGAGTTTACCAGCCTGGCGCTCGGTCTCTCCCGATTGCTGGTTGCAGACCACTGCAAGGATGGCCACCACCTCATCCATGCTCGACACCAGCGAACGCGGCATGTCCGGGCGCAGGATCAGCAGCTCGGCCACGCGCTGCGGCGTGATCACCGCGCGGTAGACCTTGCGGTAGACCTCGAAGCCCGACACCGAGCGCAGCACCGCGGCCCAGTGGTAGAAATCGTTCTGCTCGCGGTTGGGATCGGTGTCGTCGGAGCCCGACGCCTGGAACTTCACGTCGAGGATCCGCGCGGTGTTGTCGGCGCGCTCCAGGAACGTGCCGAGCCGCATGAAGTGGAAGGCGTCGTCCTTCAGCATGGTGCCGAACTGCACCCCGCGCGCCAGGTGCGAGCGGAACTTGACCCACTCGAAGAAGCGCGACGGGTCTTCCTGCAACTCGCCGTCCGCGATGATGCGCTGCACATCGAGCCAGGTGGTGTTGACCGTTTCCCAGACCTCGGTCGTGAGCGAGCCGCGTACCGCGCGCGCGTTCTCGCGCGCCGCGCGCAGGCAGCTCATGATCGACGACGGATTGGTCATGTCGCGCACCATGAAGTCGATCACGTCGTCGCGCGTCAGCAGTCCGTACTTGTGGTCGAAAGCACGGGTCAGCTCCGAGATGTCGAGCATGGCCCACCAGCCCTGCTCCGCCACTTCCGCGGATTGCGGCAGCAGCGAGGTCTGGTAGTTGACGTCCAGCATGCGCGCGGTGTTCTCCGCGCGTTCGGTATAGCGGGCCATCCAGAAGAGATGGTCGGCGGTGCGGCTCAGCATGGGATTCTCCTCGCAATGCGGTCGTGGCGGCCTGGCGTCGTTGTGGCGGAGGGCTCAGCGCTCCAGCACCCAGGTGTCCTTGGTGCCCCCGCCCTGCGAGGAATTCACCACCAGCGATCCTTCGCGCAGTGCGACGCGCGTGAGCCCGCCCGGCACCATGCGCACCTCGCGCCCCGACAGCACGAACGGACGCAGGTCGATATGGCGCGGCGCGATACCCGCCTCGACATAGGTCGGGCACGTCGACAACGCCAGCGTCGGCTGGGCGATGTACTGCTCGGGCCGCGACTTCACCACCTCGCGGAAGGTATCGATCTCCGCGCGCGTGGCCGCAGGTCCCACCAGCATGCCGTAGCCGCCGGCGCCATGGGTTTCCTTGACCACCAGCTCCGCCATGTTGTCGAGCACGTACTGCAGATCGTCCGGGCGCCGGCACATATAGGTCGGCACATTGTTGAGGATGGCCTCCTCGCCAAGGTAGAAGCGGATCATGTCGGGTACGTACGGGTAGATTGATTTGTCGTCCGCCACACCGGTGCCGATGGCATTGCAGATGGTCACGTTGCCCGCGCGGTAGACCGACAGCAGCCCCGCCGCGCCGAGCGAGGAATCGTGCCGGAACACCAGCGGATCGAGGAAATCGTCATCCACGCGGCGGTAGATCACGTCGATGCGCTGCGGCCCCTGCGTGGTGCGCATGTAGAGATGGTCGTCCTCGACGAAGAGGTCGCTGCCTTCCACCAGTTCGACGCCCATCTGCTGCGCCAGGAAAGCGTGTTCGAAGTAAGCCGAGTTGTACATGCCCGGTGTCAGCACCACCACGGTGGGGTCAGCGATGGCCTGCGGCGAAACCCCGCGCAGCATGTCGAGCAGCAGGTCGGGATAGTGGGCCACCGGCGCGACGCGGTTGCGGGCGAACAGGTCCGGGAACAAGCGCATCATCATCTTGCGGTTTTCGAGCATGTACGACACGCCCGACGGTACGCGCAGGTTGTCCTCCAGCACGTAGAACTCGCCCTCGCCGGCCCGCACGACGTCGATGCCGGCCACATGCGCGTAGACGTCGTGCGGCACGTCCAGGCCCAGCATCTCGGGGCGGTACTGCGCGTTGTTGTAGATCTGGTCCGGCGGGATCACGCCGGCGCGAATGATGTCCTGCCCGTGATAAATGTCGTGGATGAAGCGGTTCAGCGCCGCCACACGCTGGCGCAGGCCCTTGTCCAGGATGGCCCATTCGCTGGCCGGGAAGATGCGCGGGATCACGTCGAACGGAATGGTCCGCTCGGTGCCGCTGTTGGATTCATCCTTGTCGCCGTAGACCGCGAAGGTAATGCCCACGCGCCGGAAGATCAGGTCCGCCTCGGCGCGCTTGTTGGCCATGGTGTTCTCGGACTGTCGCGCCAGCCAGTCCGAGAATTGCCTGTAGTGCGGCCGTACCAGGCCACCCGGCAGGGCCTGCCCCGCCTGGATGACGGTATTCCGCTCGTCATCCCGCCAATCCAGCATCTCGTCAAAAAAGCGCGCCGCCATGATGGCCCTTCCCTCCGTGAAATCGGGGGGCGTCCTGGTCGCCTGGCCTGCCGGTCTCCCACCGGAATCGCCGCCCCTTGTTTTTTGGCTCTACAGACTGTCGAGTGACTGGCCCTTTCAGCATACTTGTGCCAGCGAAAGCCGCAAGTCCCCGCGATGGCGCGGCACGGAAACGGGTGAAGCAAGATGCCTGCCAGGGGTACTGCAGACGCGCGCGCAGAAGTGGGTCAGCGCGCGGCGGTGGCGCGGTGGCGTTCGCCGTCGTCGAGGATGGCCTGCACCAGCGCCTGCGGCGTTTGCCGGATATCGAGCACAAGCGCGCCCTGGGGTTCTTCCAGCGTATCGAGTTGGCTCTGCAGCAGTGCCGGGTTGAAGAAGTGGTCCGTGCGCGCGGACAGGCGCGAGCCGATCACCGACGCGTCGCCTTTCATGTAGACGAAGGTCACGCCGCCGTCCGGCGGCGTCAGCCGGTCGCGATACACCTGGCGCAGCGCGGAGCAGGTGAACACGTGGGTCCGGCCCTCGGCCCGCGCGGCATCGATGGCCGCGCGCATGGCCGCCAGCCATGGCCAGCGGTCCTCGTCGGTAAGCGGAATGCCCGCGTGCATCTTGGCCTTGTTGGCGGCGCTGTGGAATTCGTCCGCGTCATGGAACGCGCAGCCCAGGCGTTGCGCCAGCATTTCGCCAACCGTGGATTTGCCGCTGCCGGAAACGCCCATCAGGATATAGATCATGTCTGCTCCATCGATCATGGTGTCGGATGGTTTGCCCCACCCTTGTCGGTAGCCTGGCGCCGGCAGGCGGCGCACAGGTGCCCGGCTGGCGGCTGGCACCGGCCGGGAGGAATCGAGTCAATCGGATGAAACGGGCCTTGGCCCGGCTATTGTGCGACGGAATGCGCTGCCGTGGCAGTTCCGGGCGCCGCGGCCGCCGGCATGGCGTCGGCCTCGGAGAGGTCGAGTGCGCTGCCGCCCTCTTCCGCCATGCGCGCGTGACGCCGGAACAGGCCGAACAGGCCGCGGCCCATGCTGAACCGGGCGAAATCATCGGCCGGCGCCGGCACGACGGGGCGCGCCGCGAACTCGGCCGGATCACCGAGCCAGGCAAGCGTGCCGGCAACGGCGTCCATGCGCACCAGGTCGCCATCGCGCACGCGCGCCAGCGGTCCGCCGGCCAGCGCCTCGGGGCCCATGTGGATCACCGCGGGGACCTTGCCGGAGGCGCCGGACATGCGGCCATCCGTCACCAGCGCCACGCGGTGCCCCGCATCCTGCAGCGCACCAAGCACGGGCGTCAGGCGATGCAGTTCCGGCATGCCGTTGGCATTGGGTCCCTGGAAACGCACCACCGCCACCAAGTCGCGGTTCAACTCGCCCGCTTCAAAGGCCGCTTGCAGGGCCTCCTGCGAATCGAACACGCGCGCCGGCGCCTCGACCACGCGGTGTTCGGGCGCCACGGCGGATACCTTGATCACGCCGCGGCCCAGGTTGCCCTGCATCAGGCGCAGGCCACCCTCGTCGGAGAACGGCTCGGCCGCCGTGGCGAGCACCTGTGCGTCGCCGCTGGTACTGGCGCCATCGCGCCACTGCAGGACGCCGTCGACCAGCACGGGCTCCTGCGTGTAGCGTGCCAGGCCAGGGCCGGCCACAGTCTGCACGTCCTCGTGCACCAGTCCGGCCTCCAGCAACTGGCGAATCACGTAGCCCACGCCGCCCGCGGCGTGGAAGTGGTTCACGTCCGCCGAGCCGTTCGGATAGACGCGCGCCAGCAGCGGCGTGATGCGGGACAGGCGGTCAAAGTCATCCCAGTCGATCAGCACACCCGCCGCGCGCGCCATGGCCACGAGATGGATGGTGTGGTTGGTGGAACCGCCGGTGGCCAGCAGGCCGACCATGGCGTTGACGATGGCGCGCTCGTCGACGATGCGCGCCATCGGCAGATACGCGCTGCCCCGCGCCGACAGCGCCAGCGCGCGCTGCGCCGCCGCCGCGGTCAGCGCGTCCCGCAGGCCGCTGTCCGGGTGGACGAAGGCTGCGCCGGGCAGGTGCAGGCCCATGATTTCCATCAGGAACTGGTTGCTGTTGGCGGTGCCGTAGAAGGTGCAGGTGCCGGCGCTGTGATAGGCCTCGCACTCGGCTTCGAGCAGCGCTTCGCGGCCGACCTGGCCGGTGGCGTAGAGCTGGCGCACGCGAGCCTTCTCCTTGTTCGGCAGGCCGCTTGCCATCGGCCCGGCCGGCACGAATACGACCGGCAGGTGGCCGAACTGCAGCGCCCCCATCACCAGGCCCGGGACGATCTTGTCGCAAACGCCCAGCATCACGGCGGCGTCGAACGTGTTGTGCGACAGCGCCACCGCCGTGCTCATGGCAATGGCATCGCGCGAAAACAGCGACAGCTCCATGCCGGGGTTGCCCTGCGTGATGCCGTCGCACATCGCCGGCACGCCGCCGGCCACCTGCGCCACGGCGCCAGCCGCGCGTGCCGCTTCACGGATCACGCCGGGATAGCGCTCGTATGGCTGGTGCGCCGACAGCATGTCGTTGTATGCCGTCACGATGCCCAGGTTGGCCGCATGTTCGACGCGCAGCTTGAGCTTGTCGTGCGCCGGCAGCGCGGCAAAGCCGTGGGCCAGGTTGGCGCACGACATGCCGCGCAGTGGACCCAGTTCCGCCTGCGCACGCTCGCAGCGCGCAAGGTAGGCCTGCCGGCTGGTGCGGCTGCGCTCGGCGATGCGCCGGGTCACGGCAAGGATTTCGGCATGGACGGCGTGGGGCATGGGTGGACGTTCCTGTGGGCCTGTAGATTTTCTACATTATAGCGATACAAAAATCACGCAAGCAGCCTCCTTGAGATCACAAACATCATGAAATCCATGGAATACGGGAAATCCCTAGCGCAATTTCATGGCAACCCCTCGGCTCCGCAAAGCCACAGCACTGTAGAATATCTACATTCAGATCCTGCCAGCCACGCTCCGCCACCGCCATGCGCGACCGAATCCTTGCCGTCTACGACACGCTCCGTCCGTCCGAACGCCGCCTGGCCGACTATGTCGCCCGCCACGGCGCCAGCGTGATCCGGCTTTCCATGCCGGAGCTGGCCGAGCGCGCCGGCGTGTCGCAACCCACCATCGCGCGCTTTTGCGCGGCGCTGGGCTATGACGGATTCCGTGAATTCAAGCTGCAGTTCGCGCAAAACGTGGGCGGGGGCACGCCTTTCGTCCATCAGGACGTGAAGCCGGACGACGGCCCCGCCGACATTGCCGGCAAAGTATTCGACCGCACCATTGCCACGCTCATGAGCGTTCGCAATGCGCTGTCGGCGGACCAGGTCGAGCACGGCATCCGCCTGCTTGCCACCGCGCGCCGCATCGAGTTCTATGGCTGCGGCAACTCGGGCATCGTCGCGCTCGACATCCAGCACAAGTTCTTCCGCCTGGGCATGCCCACCACGGCTTACTCCGATCCGCACGTATTCAGCATGTCAGCCGCGCTGCTCGGGCCGGGCGATGTGGCCGTGCTGGTCTCGAACAGTGGCCGCACGTGGGACATGCTGACTGCCGCCACGCTGGCCCGTTCCAGCGGCGCAAGCGTGCTGGCCCTGACGCATAGCGGCTCGCCGCTGGCCAAGCTGGCCGACGTCTGCGTGTTTTCCGACGTGGAAGAGGACAGCGAGGTCTATACGCCCATGACGTCGCGCATTTGCCACCTCGTGCTCGGTGACGTGCTTGCGGCCGGCGTGGCACTGGAACGCGCCGATACTGTCGCGGCCGGACTGCAGCGTGCCAAGGCCCATCTGCGTGAGCGCCGCATCGGCGGCGCGGGACCCGCCCGCGCGCCGCAGGAAGCGGATGCGCCATCGCCACCGGCCAGCCGCAAGACAGCCGCGCGGTCCCGCTCTCGCACCGCCCACTGACATACCCCGGCTATCGCGGCGCCTCCGGGGCGTCGCGCCAGTAGCGACGCTCCACCTGGCGGAACGCGGCCAGCGTATAGCCTTCGCCATGCGTGTCCATGGTGACCGCGCCGGTTTCGTCCGTGCGGTAGCGCTGGATGCCCGCATCGCCATAACGCGCCCACACCTCGCCACGTGGATGCTGATAGCGATTGCGATAGCCAAGCTGGAACACCGCCGCATCGGGCCTGACCGCCGCCAGCCACGCCGGACCCGACGATGTGCCGCTGCCGTGGTGCGGCACTACCAGGACATCGGCACGCAGCAACTCCGCGGGCAGCCGCTCGGCTAGCTCGCGTTCTTCTGCGCGTCCGATATCACCGGTCAGCAACAGGCTGCTGCGGCCATTGCCCACCCTCAGCACGCAGCTGCGCGCATTGCCGCCGATCGCCGCATCGCGCGACTGCTCGACGGCCGGATGCAACACCGTGAACTGCACGCCATCCCATTCCCAGCGCTGGCCCGCGTGGCACGGCGTCCATTCGGCCTCGCCAAGCAGCACGTGTCCCGCCGGGGCAGACGTTGATCTCGCATCGACCGTCACCGCTTCCATGATGTGCCGCGCGCCGCCTGCATGATCGATATCCTCGTGGCTGACCATCAGATAGTCGAGCTTGCGTACTCCAGCCGCGCGCAGGTAGGGCCGGATCACGTGCGTCCCCGCACTGGCGCCCGAGGCATAGGCTGGCCCGGCGTCATACAACAAGGCATGCGCGCGCGTGCGCACCAGTACGGCGGTGCCCTGCCCCACGTCCAGCATCACCGCGCGGAATTCTCCTGGCGCAATGTCATCGCCGGGTGCAAGCACCATGGGCAAGCTCAACAGCAGCCCATGCAGCCTCATGCGCAAACCAAACGCCGCCGGCGCCAGCAGCGCGAAGGTGCCCACAACGGCCAACGCTGTCTCCAGCACGCCGGCCTGCGCCGTTTCCCAGACCGCCCATTCGGGCGAGGCCAGCCACCGCAGCACCACCGCCAGCCATGCCAGCGCCTGATGCGCGATCGCCAGCAGTGGCCCGGCCAGGATCGGCGGCATCACCGCGCCCAGCAGCGCCAGCGGCGTGACCAGCATGCTGACCACCGGAATGGCGACGGCATTGGCCAGCGGGGAAATGACGGAAAACTGCCGGAACAGCAGCAGCGTGAGCGGCACCAGCCCCAGCGTGACGGCCCATTGCGTGCGTGCGGCGCCGGCCAGCGCGGCACGCACGCGTGGCCAGAAGCCGCTCACCGGCGTTTCGCGACGTGCCGCCGCCAGGAAGATCACGCCGACCGCGCCGAATGACAGCCAGAAGCCCGGCTGCAGCACCGCCCACGGGTCCAGCCACAGCGCGACGAACGCGGCCCACGCCAGCACCACCGACGCCGGCGGCGTACGCGCGCCCCAGGCGGCAAGCGCGGCAATCGACAGCATGGCCACGGTGCGCAGTGCGGGGATCTGCAGACCGGCAATCAGCCCGTAGCCCAATCCCGCCAGCACCGCCGCCACGAGCCCCGCCTGCCGCGCCGGGCACCGCAACGGCAGCGGCCTGCGCAAGCGGCGGCCCAGGCCAAAGGAATGGCGCCACGCCCAGTGAATCAGCCCCGCGGCCATGCCGGCGATCATGGTGATATGCAATCCGGAAATGCTGATCAGGTGACCAGTGCCGGTGCGGTTGAACAGCAGCCAGTCGTCGCTGTCGATACCGCGCTGGTCGCCGACGACCAGCGCCACCAGGACCGGCGCGAAGCGCGCGTCCGGCGGCAGTGCGGCACGGATGCGGTCGCGCAGCGACGCACGTTGCGCCTCGATGCGCCACGCCAGCCGCTCATGGGCCGCGTCCTGCGGACCCTTGCGCACGGTGCGCACGTATCCCGTCGCGCCATAGCCTTGCGCGAGCAGCCAGTACGCGTAGTCGAAACCGTACGGATTGGCCAGCCCGCGCGGACGGCGCAACCGCACCGTGAACAGATAGCGCTGGCCCGGGCGTAGTTCAGGGGGCGCCTCGCGCCAGTTCAGGATGACGCGGTCCGGCATGCGTTCGCCGCGTGCCGCAGCTTCGATCGTGAAGGCAAAGCGTGCGCCTGGCGCAAGTTTGGCAGGCAAACCGGACACCACGCCTGACACCTCGATGTCGCGCGCCTCGCGCTCCGTCGCGAGCCAGTCGTCCATGCGCCATTGCGCGCGCCACGCGGACCAGCAAAAGCCTACGGCGAACCCCAGCAGCACCGCTGCCCCGCGCGCCAGCCAGCTAGCGGAGCGGCGCGGGAGCCGGGCTACGGCCATCACGCTCAGGGCAGCCAGCAAAATCGCCGCCACGGCCAGCATGCCGGCCGCCGGCAAGGCGCCTTGCCGCTGCAAGGCCCAGCAGCCGGCCACGAAACCCAGCAGGATCAGGCGCACGAAGCTTTCCCGGCAAGTCAGAAGGTCTTCGTTGTACCGCCGCGTTGCCGGGAAAAGCTTGTCCGCGAGTCAGGAGTTGTTGTCGGCCGCGTTGTCGGCCAAACTGCCGCCCGCGGGCGCCATCGCGTCGGCAAACGCCGCCAGGCGCGGCAGCGCCGCCACCGAGTTGCGCCACATGGCCTGCGCCAGTGCAGTGGCTTCAAGTCCGCGCAATTCGCCCAGCACGCGGGCGACGCCAGCCACTTCGGCCGGCGTGTTGCGGGCCTTGTGCTGCTCGCCGAACTGGTCATCGGACAGCCATGCGGGCGCGATGTCCGGCGCATCGGTTTCCAGCACCAGCGCGTCGAGCGGCAACTCGGCGGCCAGCCGGCGGATCTGCCGCGCGCGGCTGAAGGTCACGTTGCCGCCAAAGCCGAGCCGGAGTCCCTGGTCGATAAAGCGGCGTGCCTGCTCGTGGCTGCCGTTGAAGGCATGGGCAATGCCCTGCCGCACGCCCAGCTTGCGCAGCTGCGCGCAGACCTGGTCCTGCGACTTGCGCACGTGCAGCAGCACCGGCAGGTCGAACTCGCGCGCAATCCTTAATTGCTCGATGTACAGCCAGGTCTGGTGTGCGGCATCGAGGCCGGCGACAAAGAAGTCGAGGCCGATCTCGCCGATGCCGACGAAACGCGGATCGTCGATCGACGCCGCGACCTCCCGGCGCAAGGCATCCACGTCTGCCTGCGCGGTACCCGTCGAACACAGCGGATGGATTCCCAGCGCATAGACACAGCGTGAATCGTCCCGCGCCAGCGCTCGCACCGCATCGAAGTTCGACACCGCCACGGCGGGCACGACAATGCCTTTCACGCCTGCTGCCGCAGCCGCGTCGGCCACCGCGCCGCGATCACGGTCGAATTCGCGGGCGTCGAGATGGCAATGGGTGTCGATCCACATGGCTGCCGGAGGTATCAGCGCTCCTGGTGCAGGTGCCCGTCGCGCAGGCGCAGCACGCGGTCGCAGCGGCTGGCAAGGTCCAGGTCGTGCGTGACGATCACGAAGCTCGTGCCCAGCGTGCGCGACAGTTCCAGCATCAGGTCGTACACGCCGCCCGCGGTGTGGTCGTCCAGGTTGCCGGTCGGCTCGTCGGCCAGCACGCAGGCGGGTTGCCCGACCAGCGCGCGCGCAATCGCCACGCGCTGGCGTTCGCCGCCGGAAAGCTCGCCGGGGCGGTGCTTCGCACGGCCGCCCAGGCCAACGCGATCGAGCATATTCTGCGCCGCGCCGCGCGCCGCGGACTGGTCCAGGCCACGGATGCGCATCGGCATGCCCACGTTGTCCAGCGCGGTGAATTCCGGCAGCAAGTGGTGGAACTGGTAGACGAATCCGAGCGACCGGTTACGCACGACATTGCGTTCGCGCTCGCGCAGCGCCGTGAAGGGCTTTCCGTGCAGCGCCACGCGGCCCGCGTCGGGGTTGTCCAATCCGCCCAGCACATGCAACAGCGTGCTCTTGCCCGAGCCCGAGGCGCCGACAATGGCCACCTTCTCGCCGGCGTCCACGCGCACGTCCACGCCCTTGAGGACTTCGACGTCGAGTCCGCCCTGCTGGAAACGCTTGAACAGGCCTTCGCCCATCAGCACCGGCGTGCCCGTGCGCGCCTGCGCGGTCACGGGGGAGGAATGCGATTGCAGCATGGCTTCATTCATAGCGCAGCGCCTCCGCCGGATTGACGCGGGCGGCGCGCCAGCTTGGGTAGAGCGTGGCCAGCGTGGCCAGCACGAAGGAAATGATGCCGATGGTGGCGATATCGTTCACACGTGGGTCCGAAGGCAGTTCGCTGATGAAATAGATGTCGCGCGGCAGGAACTGCACGTGCAGCAGCCGCTCGATGAAAGGCACGATCACGTCGATATTGGTGGCGATCAGCGTCCCGCCGGCCACGCCCAGCAAGGTGCCGATAAAGCCGATGGCCACACCCTGCACGATGAAGATCTTCATGATCGATCCCGGCTGCGCGCCCATGGTGCGCAGGATGGCGATGTCGGCCTGCTTGTCGGTCACCGTCATCACCAGCGTCGAGACCAGGTTGAACGCGGCCACGGCGATGATCAATGTCAGGATGATGAACATCATGCGCTTCTCGGTCTGCACCGCGGCGAACCAGTTGCGGTTCTGCTTGGACCAGTCGCGCAAGTAGAGCTCGCCAGACAGCGTGCCGGCCAGTTCATTTGCCACCTGCGGGGCCCGCTGCATGTCCACCAGCTTCAGGCGCACACCGGTCGGGCCGCTCATGCGGAACAGGGTCTCGGCGTCGCGGATGTTCACCAGCGCCAGCGCGCTGTCGAATTCGAAATGGCCCGACGAGAACACGCCCACCACGGTGAACTGCTTCAGCCGGGGCAACACGCCGGCCGGCGTGATGGTGCCCTGCGGGGCCAGCAGCGTGATCTTGTCGCCGACCTGCACGCCCATCGCATTGGCCAGCTCATTGCCCAGCGCGATGCCGAACTCGCCTGGCTGCAGGCTTTCCATATGGCCAGCCTTGAACTGCTTGCCGATGTCGGAAACCTTCGGCTCCTCGGCCGGGTCCACGCCGCGCAGCAGCACGCCACGCACGGCGTCTTCGCGCGTCAGCATGGCCTGGGCCGCCACATAGGGGGCGGCGCCGATGACTTCCTTGTTCTGCATGGCCTCGGCCGCGGTGCGCTGCCAGTCAGGCAGCGCCGACGGGCCGATCACCTCGATATGCGACAGCACCGACAGCATGCGGTCGCGCACTTCCTTCTGGAAGCCGTTCATGACCGACAGCACCACGATCAGCGCGGCGACACCGAGTGCGATGCCCAGCATCGAGATCATCGAGATGAACGATATGAACGTATTGCGGCTGGCGCGCTTGCTTGCGCGGGTATATCGCCAGCCAATCTGCCACTCGTAGGGAAATTTCAAGAGGGTTCCTGTTGTTTCGGAAAGGCGCCTGTGCCCGGAGACGGCGCGTAGCCGGGAGCCCCGCACCACACTCGAGGCTGGCGCCGGCCAGCCGGAAGTTTACAATCTCGCCACCATGATGAGCCACCTGACCCTGATTGTGCCCTTTTCCGTCCCGCCCGGCGCCGGCGACGACGCCACGGACGATGTCGTGCCCGGCGCGCTGCTGCGGCAGTTGGAGTTGCCCGCGCTCGGAAAGTTGCTGACCCGGGCCACGCCCGGCCAGCGCGAGCGGCACGACGACCCGTGGCTGCGCAGCCTGCCGCACGAGCGCTGGCTGGCCGGCAAGGCCGGACTGGACACGGCCAGGGTGCCGATGGCGCCCTATATGCGGCTGGCCGACAGCGGCGGTGCCGCCCCGGCGGATCGCGAGGCCTGGACCTGCCTGGAACTGGTGCATATCCATGCCGCCCGCGACCATCTCGTGCTGGTCCACCCCGATCAGCTGCGCGTGCGTGATGCGGAAGCCGCGTCGCTGTACGCCGCCATCGAGCCTCTGCTGCGCGAAGCCGGCATCACACTGGAGGCGCGCTGCGCGGCACGCTGGTACTTGCCCGAAGCCGTGTTCGGCCCGCTGGACGCTACCACGCCGCTGCGCGCGACCGGCCGCAATATCGACATCTGGCTGCAGGACGGCGCACGCGCGCGCGACTGGCGGCGGCTGCAGAACGAAATCCAGATGACCTGGTTTGACCATCCCGTCAACCGGGCACGGGAGGCCGCCGGCGAACTGTCCATCAATTCCGTCTGGCTGTATGGCGGCGGCACGATGCAGCCGGTGCCCAGGCTGGCCGACACCATCCTGGCCAACGACCCCTTCCTGGCCGGCCTCGGGCTCGCCGGCGGCAGCCGCATCGCGGCTGTCCCTGCCGGATTTGCCGGCGTGCAGGCCGACGGCGCAGTCATGGCGATGCTGGACAGCGCCACGGAGGCGCATATCGCCGAAGACTGGGGCCTGTGGATCGAATGCATGCACGCGCTCGACGCCGACTGGTTCGCCCCCACCTTGCAGGCGCTTGGCGAAGGCAGCATCGAGGCCATCACGCTGGTGCTCGGCGGCGAGAACCACTTCGCCGAATTCAACGTGCGCCGCGCCGACCTGCGCAAATTCTGGCGCGGCATGGGCCAGCGCGGTGACTGGCGCGCACTGCTGTCCGACCTCGCCTTCACCGCCTGACCCCCGAACAAAGAAAAAGCAGACCGCCCATGACCCGGATTGCCATCCGCCCTTACTCCACCGAGCACGCCAGCACCCTGGCGGCCGCCGGCCTGCACCCGACCCTCGCGCGCATCCTGTCCGCGCGCGGCGTGGCGCGGCCGTCCGAGCTCTCGACTGAACTGCCGGAACTGGTCCCGCCCACGGCGATGAAGGGCATCGGCCATGCCGCCGAGTACCTGGCCGACGCCATCGCGGCAGGCAAGCGCCTGCTGATCGTGGCCGACTATGACTGCGATGGCGCGACCGCCTGCGCGGTTGGCGTGCGCGGCCTGCGCATGCTTGGCGCGCGCGTGGAATTCATCGTGCCCAACCGCTTCGAGTACGGCTACGGGCTGACGCCGGAGATCGTGGCACTGGCCGCGAAGCAACAGCCGGACGTGATCGTGACGGTCGATAACGGCATTGCCAGCGTCGACGGCGTGGCCGCCGCCAACGCGCTCGGCATCGATGTGGTGGTGACCGATCACCATCTCCCGGGCGCGGAGCTCCCCGACGCGGCGGTCATCGTCAACCCGAACCAGCCGGGCTGTGAGTTCCCCAGCAAGAACCTGGCCGGCGTGGGCGTGATGTTCTACGTGCTGCTGGCCCTGCGTGCCGAACTGCGCAAGCGCGGCGTCTACACGCAGCAAACCCAGCCGCCGCTGCAAACGCTGCTGGACCTGGTGGCGCTGGGCACGGTGGCCGACGTGGTCAAGCTCGACGCCAACAATCGTATCCTGGTGGCGCAGGGCCTGAAGCGCATGCGTGCCGGCCGCATGCAGCCGGGCGTGGCGGCGCTGTTCCGTGCCGCGGGCCGGGAAGCCGCGCGGGCCAATACGTTCGACCTTGGCTTTGGCGTCGGTCCGCGGCTGAATGCCGCTGGGCGCCTGGCCGACATGTCGCTCGGCATCGAATGCCTGCTGACCGACGATGCCAACCGCGCCTGGGAAATCGCCCAGGAGCTGGACAGCATGAACCGCGAGCGGCGCGACATCGAAGCCGGCATGCAGCAGGAAGCCTTGCAGATCCTGGAGCGGCCGCTGGCCGGCCTCGATCCTGCGGCACGCTTTACCGTCAGCGTGTTCAACGACACCTGGCACCAGGGCGTGATTGGCATCGTCGCTTCGCGGCTGAAGGACAGGTTCCATCGTCCGACCATTACCTTCGCGCCGGGCGACGAAGCCACAGTCAAGGGCTCGGGCCGCTCGATCCCCGGCTTCCACCTGCGCGACGCGCTCGACCTGGTCTCCAAGCGCTGCCCGGGCCTGATGGTCAAGTTCGGCGGCCACGCCATGGCGGCCGGCCTGACCGTGCGCGCCGAGCGCTTTGCCGAGTTCCAGGACGCCTTCGAGGCGGTCGGCCGCGAATGGCTGACCGACGACCAGCTCGCGCGCGTGATCGAAACCGACGGCGATATCGAGGAACAGTGCTTCAGCCCCGAGTTCGTCACGCTGCTGGAACAGCAGGTCTGGGGCCAGGGCTTTCCGGCCCCGAGCTTCTGCGGCGAATTCGACGTGCTGCGCCAGAGCGTGCTCAAGGGCAAGCACCTCAAGCTGCAGCTAGGGCGCGGCCGGCAGCGCTTCGACGCGATCTGGTTCAACCACGCCGATGAACTCGGCGCCAGCGCGCAGGTCGCCTACCGGCTCGACAACAACACCTTCAACGGCGTCACGCGCGTCCAGCTCGTGATCGAGCATGCGCAGTAACCCGCGCCGCGGCTAGCCGCGTGCCGGCAGGTAGTTGGCCGGATCGACCGGCTTGCCGTTGCCGCGCACCTCGAAGTGCAGTTCGCTGCCGCTGCCGCCCATGCTGCCGACGTCCTGGCCGGCGCTGACGCGCGCGCCTTCGCTGACCAGCGGCTTGTCGAGATTGCCGTACACGGTCAGCCAGTCGTCGTTGTGCTTGACGATCACCAGCATGCCGTAGCCGCGCAGATTGCCCACGTGGATGGCCCAGCCCGATGCAGCAGCCTTCACGGTGCCGCCGGGCGGCACCGCGATGCTCAGTCCCTTGCTGGCGGGCGGCGAGAAGCGTGACGTGACCTTGCCGTCGGACGGCCATTGCAGCCGGATGGCGCTGGCAGGCACCTTCGATTGGCCGCCGCTGTCCGCGCGCGGCGTATCCGTCACAGTTTGCGGTGGCGTGCCGCCCGAAGAAGAAGCGGTCGTGCCGGATCCCGGCGGCTTGACGCGGATCAGCTGGCCGACTTCGATGCGGTCGGCGCTGGGCAGGTTGTTCCAGCGCACCAGGTCGCGCACATTGCGGCGCTGCTTGCGGGCGATGGAGTACAGCGTGTCGCCGCTCTCCACGCGGTAAAAGCCCTCGGGCGCGGGTTCCGAGGACATCGTGCCGCAACCGGCGGCCAGCGCGGCGCACGCCGCGGCGATCATCCATCCGAGCATCCGGCGGCGGCCGGCGGTTTCGTGTGTTGTTGGCGTCATTCGTCCCTGTTGAGTTGGTCTTCGGGGGGCGGCTGGCGAAGCCTGGAGCGGCTCTATTATCGCCGCCCGCGCCGCATGGCCCGCCGGGTAGACCCTCGGCAGGTGCTTCCGTTCATGGCGCAAAGGGGTGCCAGCGCCGCTCGCGGCACCGGAATACGCCCCGATTCCGCTATAATTCGAGGTTTTCGAAGCGCAGGATCATCATGGAAGCAGAACGCCTCAACGCCATCTCCGGTGCCATCTCCGATCTCCGTTCCCGGACGGAAGATCTACGGGGGTATCTTTGACTACGATGTCAAAGTAGGAAGGCTGGAAGAAGTCAACGGCTTGCTGGAAGACCCGGACGTCTGGAACAACCCCAAGCGCGCCCAGGATCTCGGCAAGGAAAAGAAAGCCATCGAGGGCGTCGTAAGTGTCCTCGGCAAGCTCACGGACGACCTGACCGGTGCCGATGAGCTGTTCGAACTCGCCAAGGAAGAAGGCGACGACGAAACGCTGGAATCGATCGAAGCCGATGTCAAGGGCTTCGAGGAAATCGTGGCCGGCATGGAATTCCGCCGCATGTTCTCGGGCGAGATGGACCAGGCCAATGCCTTCATCGACATCCAGGCCGGCGCGGGCGGCACCGAAGCGTGCGACTGGGCCTCGATGCTGCTGCGCCAGTACCTGAAGTACTGCGAGCGCAAGGGCTTCAAGGCCGAGGTGCTCGAAGAGTCGGAAGGCGACGTGGCCGGCATCAAGAGCGCGACGATCAAGATCGAGGGCGAATACGCCTTTGGCTACCTGCGCACGGAAACCGGCGTGCACCGCCTGGTGCGCAAGTCGCCGTTCGACTCTTCGGGCGGGCGCCATACCTCGTTCTCGTCGGTGTTCGTGTATCCGGAAGTCGACGACTCGTTCGAGGTCGAGGTCAACCCGGCCGATCTGCGCGTGGATACCTATCGCGCGTCGGGCGCCGGCGGCCAGCACATCAACAAGACCGATTCGGCCGTGCGGATCACGCACATGCCGACCGGCATCGTGGTGCAGTGCCAGAACGACCGTTCGCAGCACCGCAACCGTGCCGAGGCCATGTCGATGCTGAAGTCGCGCCTGTACGAGCACGAAATGCGCAAGCGCCAGGCCGAAGCCGACAAGCTCGAAGCCGGCAAGACCGACGTGGGCTGGGGCCACCAGATCCGCTCGTACGTGCTGGACCAGAGCCGCATCAAGGACCTGCGCACCAACGTGGAAATGTCCAACACCCAGAAGGTGCTGGACGGCGACCTGGACCCGTTCATCGAGGCCAGCCTCAAGCAGGGACTGTAAGGCCGGCGCCATGCCCACCGTGCGGGCATGGCGCCGGACCGCATCCGCCAACCATGCACCGCCCGCCGCGGGTGGCGCTCCGAACCGGGCATCATGAGCGAAGCAGACCACCTCTACATCATCACCGGCGCCTCGCGCGGGCTCGGTGCGGCGTTGACCAATGCGCTGCTCGTGCCGGGCAACCGCCTGGTATGCGTGGCGCGCAGCCGCAACCTGGAACTCGAGCGCGTGGCCACCATGAGCGGCGTGCCGGTTGCCTGGCACCTGCAGGACCTGTCGCAGCCCGCGTCCGCCGCCGGCTGGCTGTCCAGCGTGCTGGAGAGCCAGGACCGGCCGGCCAGCGCCACGCTGATCCTCAATGCCGGCGTGGTCGAGCCGATCGGCCCGCTGTCGCGCCTGCAGGAAAGCACCCTGCTGCCGCACCTGCTGACCAACCTGGCCTCGCCGATGATCATGACCGGCGCGTTCCTGGAACGCACCGAGAAGTTCGACTGCCCGCGCAAGGTGCTCGCCATCTCGTCCGGCGCGGCACGCCGCCCGGTCGAAGGCTGGAGCGCCTATTGCGCCGGCAAGGCCGGGCTCGACATGTTCATCCGTTCGGTCAATGCTGAATACGCCGGCACCCCCGCACCGCGAACGGTTCGTGCCGTGGCGCTCGCACCGGGCGTGGTCGACACCGGCATGCAGGACACCATCCGCAATGCCGACTTTGCCCAGGTGCAGCGCTTCCGCGACCTGAAGGCGAACCAGCAGCTTGCCTCCGCCGAAGACACCGCCGGTCGCATCCTTGCCTACCTGCATCGTCCGGACTTCGGCAGCACCGAGCTGGACGACCTGCGCAATTACTGAAGCCATACTGAATCCGCGCGCGGCATGCCGCGCGCGACCCGACAAGACATCATGACCGAACCCACCCGCGCCCAGGGCGCCCCGACCGCAGAAGCACCGGCCGCCGACGAAAACAAGATCATCGCGGAGCGGCGCGAGAAACTGGCGGCCCTGCGCGAGCAAGGCGTGGCCTTCCCGAACGATTTCCGTCCGACGCACCAGGCCGCCGCGCTGCACACCCAGTACGGCGAGACCGACCAGCCCGCGCTGGAAGCCGCGCCGGTCGAAGTGGCCATCGCCGGCCGCATGATGCTCAAGCGCGTGATGGGCAAGGCCAGCTTCGCCACCGTGCAGGACGGCAGCGGCCAGATCCAGTTCTACATCACGCGCGACAAGGTCGGCGAAGACGTCTACGCCGCCTTCAAGCACTGGGACCTCGGCGACATCATCAGCGCGCGCGGCGTGCTGTTCCGCACCAACAAGGGCGAGCTGTCGGTGCAGGTGCAGGAACTGCGGTTGCTGTCCAAGTCGCTGCGCCCGCTGCCGGACAAGTTCCACGGCCTGGCCGACCAGGAAATGAAGTACCGCCAGCGCTATGTCGACCTGATCGTCTCGCCCGAGACCCGCAACACCTTCCGTGCGCGCACCAACGCGATGTCGTCGCTGCGCCGCCATATGGCCGACGCCGGCTTCATGGAAGTGGAAACGCCGATGCTGCACCCGATCCCGGGCGGCGCCGCGGCCAAGCCGTTCATCACGCACCACAATGCGCTGGACATGCAGATGTTCCTGCGCATCGCGCCCGAGCTGTACCTGAAGCGCCTGATCGTCGGCGGCTTCGAGCGCGTGTTCGAGATCAACCGCAACTTCCGCAACGAAGGGGTGAGCCCGCGCCACAACCCCGAGTTCACCATGATGGAGTTCTACGCTGCCTACACGGATTACCGCTGGCTGATGGACTTCACCGAGAACCTGATCCGCCAGGCCGCCATCGACGCCAGCGGCACCGCGGTGCTGAATTACCAGGGCCGCGAACTCGACCTGTCCAAGCCGTTCCATCGCCTGACCATCTGCCAGGCCATCCAGAAGTTCGCGCCGCAGTACACCGATGCGCAACTGGCCGATGTCGAGTTCCTGCGCACCGAACTGAAGAAGTTTGGCGTCAACACCAGCGCGCCGCAGTTCCTCAACGCGGGCATCGGCACGCTGCAACTGGTGCTGTTCGAGGAAACCGCCGAAAGCCAGCTGTGGGAGCCGACCTTCATCATCGACTACCCGGTGGAAGTCTCGCCGCTGGCGCGCGCCTCGGACACGGTGCCGGGCATCACGGAGCGCTTCGAGCTGTTCATCACCGGCCGCGAGATCGCCAATGGCTTCTCGGAGCTGAACGATGCCGAAGACCAGGCCGACCGCTTCCGCAAGCAGGTCGAGCAGAAGGACGCCGGCGATGAAGAGGCGATGTACTACGACGCGGACTATATCCGCGCCCTCGAATACGGCATGCCTCCGACGGGCGGCTGCGGCATCGGCATCGACCGCCTGGTGATGCTGCTGACCGACAGCCCGAACATCCGCGACGTCATCCTGTTCCCGCATCTGCGGCGCGAGGACTGAGTACGGTCGTACGGGCCAGCGCTGGTCAGTGAAGCCCCGCCCTTTTGGCGGGGTTTTTCATTGATGCGCCTGCCTCCCGCCCTTCTCGCCCTTCTCGCCCTGCTGGCTGCACATCGCGCGAAGAATATTCCGTAATAAGGAGGACCCGCCTCACCCGGGCAACCGTCTGTGCGCTTTGCTATGATTTCCGAGCGCCCCCGCATATCGGAACCCCCAAGATGCAATGCGCCAACCGCAGGACCTTCCGGATCTGGCAACGAGTGATGCCGCTGGCTGGCGGCCTCCTGCTGGCCACGCTCCAGCATGCCGCGCATGGCCAGGAACTCCTGCTGATGGGCGGCGTGCACACCAATCCGCCGATCCACGGCGACGACGACCGCAGCGGTGTCTACGCCTACAGCTACCAGCTAAACCTCACAGACCGCTGGTATGCAAGCTACACCTACCTGAACGAAGGACACGTCAGCGGCCACCATCGCGACGGACATGCTGCCCTGCTGTGGTGGCGCTGGCTGACGCCGGGCCGCCAGTTCGCGGTGTCTTTCGGTGCCGGCCCTTACCTATATTCCGACACTGCCGACGAACAGCCGGACGGCAGCTACAGCAACCATCACGGCGTCGGGCTACTGGCCAGCGCGGCGGCTACCTGGTATGTGAGCGGCGGCCCCTGGATGATGCAGGCGCGATACAACCGCGCGCAAACCTGGTCGAGTTTCAACTCGAACACCGTGCTGCTGGGCGTGGGCTACCAGCTCGACCACGGCCGGCGCGACGGCCCCTTTGTCGCGGGCACGCGCACCGGCACGCTCACTGGCGATGAACTGACGATCTTCCTGGGCACCAGCATCGTCAACAGCTTTGCTTCGGAAACGGAATTCGCCGCGGCCGCGGAGTATCGGCACGGCTTCTGGCGCGGCATCGAAGGCACGCTCAGCTATCTGGCGGAGGGGAGTTCCGAACAAGTTCAGCGGCGCGGCGTGGCGGCGCAAGCGTGGCTGAGCGGCGGCTTCTTTGGGGACCGGCTGACACTGGGCATCGGCGCTGGGCCGTACTACGCGACCACGCTGCAGGTCCGCGGGCCAGGTGCGGACAGCTCGCCCTCCCGCTGGGCCGCGCTGCTGACGCTGTCGGCCAGCTACCGGCTCAGCGAGCACTGGCTTGGCCGGCTGTCATGGAATCGCGTCATGACGGGCTACGACCGTGACGCCGATATCTTCGTGGCTGGCGTCGGATATCGTTTCTGAGGGCGGTCGGATCGACCGGCTGCTGAAGCCGCTCAGCTGGCTTCCTCGATCCACGCTGACTGGATCGCTTCAAGGATCTTCTCGCCCGAGCGCTCGGGCAGGTCGCTGAAGCCGTCCAGTTCCAGCACCCATTTGCGCAGGTCCGTGAAGCGGATCGTTACCGGATCCACGTCGGGAAACTTGTCATACAGGGCCGCGGCGATATCGTAGGTGTCGGTCCACTTCATGGGGTTCTCCGGGCCTCAGTGGCCTTCCTTTGCGTGGTTGATGGTGTACTTCGGGATCTCGACGGTCAGGTCTTCGTCGGCGACGATGGCCTGGCATGACAGGCGCGAGTTGGGCTCCAGGCCCCAGGCCTTGTCGAGCAGGTCTTCTTCCTTCTCTTCCGCTTCGTTGAGCGAGTCGAAGCCTTCCCGCACGATCACGTGGCAGGTCGTGCAGGCGCACGACTTCTCGCACGCGTGCTCGATGTCGATGTCGTTGGCCAGCAGCGCGTCGCAGACGCTGGTGCCGGTCTCGGCTTCGATCACCGCCCCTTCCGGGCAGTATTCGGCGTGGGGCAAAACGATGATCTGTGGCATGTCGTGTCCTGGTATTGATGCTTGGCGATGCGAGGGCCGGTGATCAGCCGAGTTCCTGCACCTTGCGCCCGGCCAGCGCGCTCTTGATCGAGCGGTCCATGCGGCGGGCGGCGAATTCGTCGGTGCCGCGCGACAGTGTCTCGACCGCGGCCTTGATGGCGTGGTGATCCTCGCCGGTGGCAATGTCGCGCACCGAGGCAATCAGCGCCTCGACCGCGGTACGTTCGTCGGCGGACAGCAGGTCGCCGTCGGTCTGCAGCGCGCGCGTGGTGGCTTCGACCAGGCGGTCGGCCTCGACGCGTTCCTCGGCCAGCGCGCGGCTCTTCATGTCGTGCTCCGCTTCGCGGAAGCCTTCCTGCAGCATGCGCGCAATGTCGTCGTCGGCCAGGCCATACGACGGCTTCACGGTGACCGACGACTCCACGCCCGAATGCGTTTCACGCGCGGTGACCGACAGCAGCCCGTCGGCGTCGACCTGGTAGGTCACGCGGATGCGCGCCGCACCGGCCACCATCGGCGGGATGCCGCGCAGTTCGAAGCGCGCCAGCGAACGGCAGTCGCTGGCCAGTTCGCGCTCGCCCTGCAGCACGTGGATCGCCATGGCGGTCTGGCCGTCCTTGAAGGTGGTGAACTCCTGCGCGCGCGCCACGGGGATGGTGCTGTTGCGCGGGATGATCTTCTCCACCAGGCCGCCCATGGTTTCCACGCCGAGCGACAGCGGAATCACGTCCAGCAGCAGCCAGTCCTCGCCCGGCGCATGGTTGCCCGCCAGCAGGTTGGCCTGCATGGCGGCGCCGAGCGCGACGACACGGTCCGGATCGAGATTGGTCAGCGGTGGCTGGCCAAAGAAGTCGCCCACCGCCTTGCGGATGGCCGGCATGCGCGTGGCCCCGCCAACCAGCACGACGCCCTGGACTTCGTCCGGCGCCACGCCCGCATCGCGCAGCGACTTGCGCACCGGCGCCAGCGTCTTCTGCACGAGGTGCGCGGTAATGGTGTTGAAGACCTCGTCGGTCAGCATCAGGTGCACGATCTCGCCGGAATCGAGCACGGCGTCGATCACCGTGCTGTCGCTCTCCGACAGGGCCTCCTTGGCCGCGCGCGCGCGCACCATCAGCAGGCGGGTGTCCTGCGCCGACAACGGCTGCAGGCCGGCCTGCTCGACGATCCAGCACAGCAGGCGCTGATCGAAATCGTCGCCCCCCAGCGCGGAATCGCCGCCGGTCGACAGGACTTCGAATACGCCCTTGGTCAGCTTCAGGATGGAGATATCGAAGGTGCCGCCGCCGAGGTCATAGACCGCGTAGATCCCTTCGGACGCGTTGTCCAGGCCGTAGGCGATCGCCGCCGCGGTGGGCTCGTTGAGCAGGCGCAGCACTTCCAGGCCGGCCAGGCGCGCGGCGTCCTTGGTGGCCTGGCGCTGGGCTTCGTCGAAGTAGGCCGGCACGGTGATGACGGCGCCGACCAGGTCGTCGCCGAGCGAGTCCTCGGCGCGCTGGCGCAGGGTCGCCAGGATCTCGGCCGAGACTTCCACGGGGCTCTTCACGCCGGCGACGGTCTTGATCTGCACCATGCCGGGCGCATCGACGAAATCGTAGGGGCTGTGCTCGTTGTGGGCCACGTCCTTCAGGCCACGGCCCATGAAGCGCTTGACCGAAACGACGGTGTTCTTCGGGTCGCGCACCGCCTCGTCCTGGGCGCGGTAGCCGATATGCGTGGTGCGGTCCGCCAGGTAGCGCACCACCGAGGGCAGCAGCGCGCGGCCGCGATCGTCGGCCAGGACTTCGGGGATGCTGTTGCGCACCGCCGCCACCAGCGAGTTGGTGGTGCCAAGGTCGATGCCAACGGCCAGCCGGCGTTGGTGGGGCGCCGGCGACATGCCGGGTTCGGAAATCTGGAGCAGTGCCATGATGTTTCTTCGCTTTCTCGTGCGCGAGGGTGACTGCCGCGCAGGCGGCTTTCGCGACGGGCGCCATTGTCACATGGCCCCGCCAAACGTGCCGGGACTACTCTTCCAGCCGATCGATCGCCTCGCTGGTGTCGTGTTCGATCTTCTCGATGAACATCAGCTGCCGTACCGCCGCGCCCGCCGCCTCGTTGTCGCCGGCGTCAAGCAGCGCGCCAAGCGCCGCATGCCGCTCGCGCTTTTCCTGGCGCAGCGCGCGCAGCAGGCCATCCAGGCGTTCGATACCACGAGACTCGACGGCGTCCTGCAAGTCCTCGCGCCATTCCATCTGCTGCATCAGGAACGCGGGCGACATGGCGGTGTTGTTCTCCGCCTGCACGTCCACGCCGCGCAGTCCAAGCAGGTAGATCGCGCGCTTGAGCGGCTGGCGCAGCGTGCGGTAGGCCTCGTTGGCGTGCGCGGCCCACTGCATCGCCACGCGCCGCTCGGCCTCGCCGGCATTGGCGAAGCGGTCCGGATGCGCCTGCGACTGCACGGTCCGGTATGCGGCATCGAGCGCCGCCTCATCCACGCCGAACTGCACCGGCAAGCCGAACAGCGCAAAAAAATCGTCTTTCAACAGCTTCCCCAACAAAAAGGAGCGGTCGCGCCGCCCCCTTGTGCATTCACGTCAACCGCCGCGCGTGCGGCCCTGTTCAGGTGCCCGCGCCCAGTCAGCCGGCGGTTCGTTGCGATCGCATTTCAGGCAGTTCACGGTTGCGCCAAGCCGGGCTGCCCTGCCCTGCTCCGTGGTCGTCCACGGCCGCAGTTGCCAGGGCGGATTGTGGCGCATGTGCTGCCCGTGCCCGCAATCGAGTTCGGCGACCCAGTCGCCTTCCTCGTCCCGGTGGAAGCCGACGATGCAGCGTTCCATCCGGTCCCGTCCGCGCCGCGCTCAGACCGTGAAGGACTCGCCGCAGCCGCACTCGTCCTTCACATTCGGGTTGTTGAAGCGGAAACCTTCGTTCAACCCTTCGCGCGCGTAGTCGAGTTCGGTGCCGTCGATGTACGGCAGGCTCTTGGCATCGACAATGATCTTGAGGCCATGGGTTTCGAACACCTGGTCTTCCGGGTGCAGCTCGTCCACGTATTCAAGCTTGTAGGCCAGGCCCGAGCAGCCCGTGGTCTTCACGCCAAGGCGCAGGCCCACGCCCTTGCCGCGGCGTTCCAGGTAACGGGCCACGTGCCTGGCGGCCTTCTCGGTCATCGTGATCATCGTTGCGTCTTCCTTCTGCGTTCGGAACTCAAGCCACTCAGGCGGCCTTCTGGTCGGCGCCCGGGTGCTTCTTCTTGTAGTCCTCGACGGCGGCCTTGATCGCGTCCTCGGCCAGGATCGAGCAGTGGATCTTCACCGGCGGCAGCGCCAGTTCTTCGGCGATCTGCGTGTTCTTGATCTCCAGCGCCTGGTCGACGGTCTTGCCCTTCACCCACTCGGTCACGAGCGAGGACGAGGCAATGGCCGAGCCGCAGCCGTAGGTCTTGAACTTCGCGTCTTCGATCACGCCGGACTCGTTCACCTTGATCTGTAGCTTCATCACGTCGCCGCAAGCCGGAGCGCCGACCATGCCGGTACCCACGGTGTCGTCGCCCTTATCGAAGGAACCGACGTTGCGGGGGTTTTCATAGTGGTCAAGAACCTTGGTGCTGTATGACATTTTGCTTACCTCGTGCTTAATCTTTTATGGGGTCGTGCTGGCGGGCGGCGCTCAGTGCGCGGCCCACTGGATCGAATTCAGGTCGACGCCGTCCTTGAACATTTCCCACAGCGGCGACAGGTCGCGCAGCTTGCCGATCTTGTTCTTGAGCAGTTCGATGGTGAAGTCGATTTCCTGCTCGGTGGTGAAGCGGCCCACCGTGAAGCGGATCGAGCTGTGCGCGAGTTCGTCGTTGCGGCCCAGCGCGCGCAGCACGTACGAGGGCTCCAGCGAGGCCGAGGTGCAGGCCGAGCCCGACGACACCGCAATCTCCTTGATCGCCATGATCAGCGACTCGCCTTCGACGAAGTTGAAGCTGACGTTCAGGTTGTGCGGCACGCGGTGTTCGAGGCTGCCGTTCAGGTAGACCTCTTCCATCCCCTTCAGGCCGTTCCACAGGCGGTCGCGCAGCATGCGGATACGCTCGTTCTCGGTCGCCATTTCCTCGCGCGCGATGCGGAAGGCTTCGCCCATGCCGACGATCTGGTGCGTGGCCAGCGTGCCCGAGCGCATGCCCCGCTCATGGCCGCCGCCGTGCATCTGCGCTTCGATGCGCACGCGCGGCTTGCGGCGCACGTACAGCGCGCCGATGCCCTTCGGGCCGTAGGTCTTGTGGGCCGAGAACGACATCAGGTCGCACTTCAGCGTGTTCAGGTCGATCTGCACCTTGCCTGTCGCCTGCGCGGCGTCGCAATGGAAAATGATGCCCTTCTCGCGGCAGATCGCGCCGATCTGCTCGACGTCCTGGATCACGCCGATCTCGTTGTTCACCAGCATCACCGACACCAGGATCGTGTCCGGGCGCAGCGCCTGCTTGAACACTTCGATGTCGACCAGGCCGTCTTCCTTCACGTCGAGGTAGGTCACCTCGAAGCCCTGGCGCTCCAGTTCACGCGTGGTGTCGAGCACGGCCTTGTGCTCGGTCTTCACCGTGATGAGGTGCTTGCCCTTGCCCGAATAGAAATTCGCGGCGCCCTTGATCGCCAGGTTGTTCGATTCGGTCGCCCCGGACGTCCACACGATTTCGCGCGGATCCGCGCCGACCAGCGCGGCTACCTGTTCACGCGCCTCTTCCACCGCACGCTCCGCATCCCAGCCATAGGCGTGGCTGCGCGACGCGGGATTGCCGAACTGCTCGCGCAGGTACGGAATCATCTTGTCCGCCACGCGCGGGTCCACCGGCGTGGTGGCCGAGTAATCCATGTAGATGGGGAAATGTGGGGTGCTCATCGTTATGACTGCCTTTTGTTCAGGGGGACCGCTGATCTTTCGTTTCGCTGCTTGCCTGCCGGGCGCTTCAGGACTGCGCCAGGCTGAAAACCGAATTCACCACCCGGGCGCGGACCGGCTTCTCAGCTGCCTTGTCCGGCTTGCCGCGCGCGGCGGGTGCCGCCTGCTGCACGGCCGCATCTTCGCGCATGTCGTGCAGGACAGCCGGCTGCTTGGCGCGCTGCTGGTCCACGAGGTTCTTGAGGGAGACGGAGTCGAGGTATTCGACCATCTTCTGGTTCAGCGTCGCCCACAGTTCATGGGTCATGCAACGCCCGGAGCCGTCATCTCCGTTACAATTGCCCTTTCCACCGCACTGGGTGGCATCGAGCGGCTCGTCCACGGCGATGATGATGTCCGCCACGGTGACGTCTTCCGCCTTGCGCGCGAGGCTGTAGCCACCGCCCGGGCCGCGCACGCTTTCGACGATCTCATGCCGGCGCAGTTTGCCGAACAGCTGTTCCAGGTAGGACAGCGAGATCTTTTGCCGCTGGCTGATGCCCGCGAGCGTGACGGGTCCCTGGTCCTGGCGCATGGCCAGGTCGATCATCGCAGTGACCGCAAAGCGGCCTTTGGTGGTCAGTCTCATGATGCAGGGCTAATACTTGATCGTTTCCGTCAAGTATAAAGGTACCCGACTAATTCAGTCAACTACCCCTACGGCACCGCATCATGCGCCACGGCTTCCGGCGACCGGCTCCGCGCCTGGCATCCGGGGCGGCACGATCAGCGACATCGGGTGCCTCAGGATGCGGCGCCGCACGGCCGCGCTGAGGTCAGCCCGATCCACCCGCTTCAGGTGGCGCGACCGCAGCGCCATATTGAAGGCCAGCGCAAAGCTCACCGCCACGTTCAGCACGCCCATCAGCGCGATGCCCGCCACCGCGAGCCATAGCGAAGGCAGCCGCAGCGCACCAAGGCCCAACACGCCTAGCGCGGTGCCCACGGACCCCGTCGAAAGCGTTACGTGACGCACTTCCATATGGGGGCCGAAGAAGCTCAGGATTTCCGGGCCTAGCCCCAGCAGCAAACCCAGCGACACATTGGCGCTGATGCCTGACATATTGCGCTTCCAGAAATCCGCGAACCGCTGCGCTCCGTGCTCGCCCAGCACATAGCGCAGGCGGCGGTGATGGGCCATGACGTCGTGCACCTTGTGCAGCGCGAACCAGTTGTCGGCCCAACCCGCGATCAGGCTCGACAGCCACAGCAGCACGCCGGTGAAAACCGCATAAATGGGGGTCGGCCCCAGGATCGAGAACGATTCGATGGTGGCAATGGCCTTTGCCGGCGTAATCAGGTTGGCGCCGAGGATCTTGTTGGCCAGCCACTGGATCGCCAGCGCGACGGGAAACACCACCGCCAGGTTGCCGAAGATCGCGGCCGCATTGGACCGGATCATCGCGATCGTATCGTCGACGAATATCTCGCGCCCTTCCGGCCGCCCGGCTGCATCGAGCCGGTGTGCCAGCGCGGGCCCGGTCATGGCAGGCTGCTTCGTGGCCAGCGTGAAATGCGCGAAGTGGATGACAAGAAAGCTGCCCGCATAATTGAGCGAGGCGAGCAGCCCTTCGATGAACTTGTCCAGGTGCAGGCCGTAGATCAGGAACTTCAGGTACACGGTGGCAACGGTGATCAGCCCGCCACCGGCCGCCGCGCGCATGAGTTCGCCATATTCCTTGCGGTCGCGCGTAATGTAGTGCTCGCCGGTCTCGGCCGAGCGCTCCACCACGCGGCGCGCCAGTTGCGCGAATGACGCGCCGGCCAGGTCGGAAACGCTGCGGCGTGCCTGCGTGGAGCGGATCAGTTCCGCCACCAGGTGCGCATGCATGCCCGGACGCCACGGCTCGACCCATGCCGCGAGAAGCAACTCGATACGTGCGAGCTGGACCTTCATGCGCTCGATCTGGAACACGACCTCGACCGAAACCCCGTTCTCTTCCAGATCCGCATAGACCTGAAGCGCGGCGGCGTGGCAACCGTCCAGCAGCCCACGGAAATAATTGAGGCGCTGGCCGAAGGCCTCGTCCGCATGGGTCAGTCCAGGCTCGCACAATGCCTGGATGGCGCTGTCGAGCGGGTAGAACGGCGTGTCTTCCACCCTGCCGCGCAGCCGCGAGCGCACCGACTGGCTCAGGCCGGTGGCACGAACCTGGCTGACCAGCACGGCGATGCTGGTGATCAGCATGTGCTCGAGCGCTGCCCAGTAGCGGGCCATCGCCTGCGCACCGGCTGCGGGGTGCTTGTCGTCAGCCGGGTCCGCGCGCAGCACGCGCGCCAGTCTGGCGAGCAGTTCGTCATCCAGGGCTTCCACCCAATCGGCATCGTGCTGCCCGACAAACAGCAGCGCGAACAGCGCCGCCATATCGCTGCGGTTGGGCGGCGGCGGCAGGAAGCGCGCCTGCAGGCGGTGAACCATCTCGCTGACGAAGCCCGGGTGGGAAGCCACACCCGTGTCGCAGAACAGTGCCGTGGGATCGTTGTCGCGCACGATGCTGCGCACCGTGGCACCAAACCGTTCGGCCCAGCTGGCATGCCGCTCGAGCACCTGCAGCAGGTAGCGCATGCGCACATGTTCGCGAAAGCTGCCGGTGCCGCGCGCGGGACCTTCGCCGCCATCGACCTCCACGCCTGCCATGCCGTCGCGACGGATCCAGAAGCCCAGTTCGATCAGCCATCGGTTGCGGTCCGCCAGCGGCGCATCAGGATCCGCCGCCGTCAGGATGGCGTCGAGTTGAAGGCTGGCATTGCGCGACTCGCGCCATTTCCGGAACAGGGTTCGAAGCATGAATTCTCACAGGGGATGGCGCAACGGCTCAAGCGGGTGCGTCGCGCAGACGCTGGCGCAGCATGTCGACGATGCCATCGCAGGCATCTTCGACGTAGTCGAGCACGCGTTCGAAGCCGTCGCCCTCGCCGTAGTACGGGTCGGGCACCTCGTGCGCGTCGTGATGGGTGGCAAAGCTCATCAGCAGCCGCAATTGCTGCGCATCGGCCTGCGGGCACAAGGCTGACAGGCGTTCGAGATTGTCCTGGTCCATGGCCAGCACCAGGTCGAAACGCGAGAAGTCCGGCAAGCCGACCTTGCGGGCCCGCAGTGCAGACAGGTCATAGCCGCGCCGCTGCGCGTGGCGCTGGGTTCGCGGGTCCGGCGCGCGGCCCAGGTGGTACTCATGGGTGCCGGCCGAATCGAGTTCGACCAGATCCGCAAGCCCTGCCGCGGCGAGTTTGGCGCGCAAGACGCCCTCCGCCGTGGGCGAACGGCAGATATTGCCCATGCAGCACATCAGGATGGCGAATTTCTTCATGGCTTTCTGCCTGGGAATGGGCGAAGCGCCACGCACGCAGCACCAGCCGGCGCAAAGCACCGGCTCGTCGTACCACATGGAGGCCTTGACTGCGAAGGGCGCGATTTTAGCGCCACCGGCCAGCGGCAGGCGGCTAGAGCCGTTTGGCCAGCCGCTCTCCGTGCGCAAAGCCGGCGATTTCGGCGGCTTCGGCAGACTTGTAGTGGTCGGTGATCAGGGATTTTTCGACCAGCGTCGATGCGGCGCGGATATTGCAGCCAGCACGACAGGCGCGGACGGTGTATTCCCACTCGCTTTGCGAGCGCAGCCGTACCTGGACCTGCACTTCATGGGTTTCATAGACCTTCTTCTTCCATTCGCCGATTTCGGCCATAACGGTCTCCAGGAATGATGGGCGTGCCGGCGGGCTGCGTCGTGCAGGGCTAGTTGACCTCGCCGGCGTCGATGGCGCGCATGGCGGCGGCTTCGGCCATGGCGACCGCGGCTTCGGGCGTCGGCGCCTTGCCGGCCAGCGCCTCGAAAGTCGGGCCCGAAGGTTCGCCGAAGGCATCGGCAATCCTCAGCTGCGCGGCAAAGCCGCCACCCGCTTCCGGAACCGCGCTCGCGACCACCGTATAGCCACCATATTCGAACTGCCGTTCCATGTCGGACTCCAGCGCGTTCACGGCAGCTTGGCTGCCAGGACTTCGATCTTCTGAATCGGGGGCGCACCAACGAACAGTTCCGGCGCCCTGGCGATCAGCGCTGCCGCCACCTTGCCGGCGAGATGCGCATCGCGCGAAGCCTCGTCGGGAAAGGCATCAAAGATGCCAAACCGCGATGGCCCCAGCCGCAGCGCGAACCAGGCCGTGGTGCCAGCCTCCTGCTCGACCACCGGCAAGCCGTCCTTCAGGAACTGCTCCACTTCGGCTTCCTTCCCGGGCACGGCTTCGAGCGGCACCCACAGCGCTAGCTTGACCATGGCACATCTCCTGATCTGGCAAGACGCTTTTCACTATAGGCCAGCACGCAGCCCTGTCGCGCCGCGAACGCGCTACACCGGCGGCTGCAGCGCCTCGTCGCCGCTGGCGCCGAACAGCTGCGCCTTGAGCTTGGCGAGCTGGTCGCGCACCTGCGCCGCCTTTTCGAATTCGAGATTCCTGGCGTGATCCATCATGAGCTTTTCAAGGCGCTTGATCTCCTTGGACACCTGCTTCTCGCTCATGTCCTCGTAGCGGGCGCGCTCCTGCGCCGCCTGCAGTTCGGCCTTGACCTCGCCGGCATCGTAGACGCCGTCGATGATGTCCTTGATCCGCTTGACCACGCCGCGCGGCGTAATGCCGTTGGCCTCGTTGAAGGCCATCTGCTTGGCGCGGCGGCGCTCAGTTTCATCGATGGCGCGCCGCATCGAATCCGTCATGCGATCGGCGTACAGGATCGCCGTGCCGTTCACGTTTCTCGCCGCGCGGCCAATGGTCTGGATCAGCGAACGCTCGGCGCGCAGGAAACCTTCCTTGTCCGCGTCGAGGATGGCCACCAGCGACACCTCCGGGATATCCAGCCCTTCGCGCAGCAGGTTGATGCCCACCAGCACGTCGAAGGTGCCAAGGCGCAGGTCGCGAATGATTTCCACGCGCTCCACGGTGTCGATGTCCGAGTGCAGGTAACGCACCTTGACGCCGTTTTCCGACATGAACTCGGTCAGCTGCTCGGCCATGCGCTTGGTCAGCGTGGTCACCAGCACGCGCTCGCCGGCCTCCACGCGCAGGCGGATCTCGGACAGCAGGTCATCCACCTGCGTCCCCGCCGGGCGCACGATGATGGTCGGATCGACCAGCCCGGTCGGGCGCACCACCTGCTCCACCACCTGCCCCGCATGCTCTTGCTCGAACTGGGCCGGCGTGGCGGAAACGAACATCACCTGCCGCATCTTGCGCTCGAATTCGCCGAACTTGAGCGGCCGGTTGTCCAGCGCCGACGGCAGCCGGAAGCCGTACTCGACCAGCGTGGTCTTGCGCGCGCGGTCGCCGTTGTACATGCCGTTGAGCTGGCCGATCAGCACGTGGGATTCATCGAGGAACATCAGCGCGTCCGGCGGCAGGTAGTCGACCAGCGTCGGCGGCGGATCGCCCGGTTTCGCGCCCGACAGGTGGCGCGAGTAGTTCTCGATGCCCTTGCAGAAGCCCAGCTCGGACAGCATCTCCAGGTCAAAGCGCGTGCGCTGCTCCAGCCGCTGGGCCTCCACCAGCTTGCCTTCCTTGTGGAAGAACTCGAGCCGCTCCCGCAGCTCGGACTTGATGTTCTCGATCGCGCGCAGCACGGTTTCGCGCGGCGTCACATAGTGGCTGGACGGATAGACCGTGAAGCGCGGGATCTTCTGGCGCACGCGGCCGGTAAGCGGATCGAAGAACTGCAGGGACTCGACTTCGTCGTCGAACATCTCCAGCCGCACTGCCATCTCGGCGTGTTCCGCGGGGAAGATGTCGATGGTATCGCCACGCACGCGAAACGTGCCGCGCTGGAAATCGGTCTCGTTGCGCGTGTATTGCATGGCGATCAGCCGCGCGATCACGTCGCGCTGGCTGACCTTGTCGCCGGCGCGCAGCGTGAGGATCATCTGGTGGTATTCGCTCGGGTTGCCGATACCGTAGATGGCCGACACCGTCGCGACGATCACCGTGTCGCGGCGCTCCAGCAGGCTCTTGGTGGCCGACAGGCGCATCTGCTCGATGTGCTCGTTGATCGACGAATCCTTCTCGATAAACAGGTCGCGCTGCGGGACGTAGGCCTCGGGCTGGTAGTAGTCGTAGTAGCTGACGAAGTACTCGACGGCATTGCGTGGGAAGAACTCGCGGAACTCGGAATACAGCTGTGCCGCCAGCGTCTTGTTGGGCGCAAAAACGATGGCCGGACGCCCCATGCGGGCGATTACGTTGGCCATGGTGTAGGTCTTGCCCGAGCCTGTCACCCCAAGCAGCGTCTGGAACGACAAGCCATCGTCAACCCCCTCCACCAGTTGCCGGATCGCCTCGGGCTGGTCGCCGGCCGGCGGGAACGGCTGGTAGAGCTGGAACGGCGAGCCCGGAAAAGTAACGATCTTGTCTTCGTCCAGGGCCGGCGCAACTTCGGCAAGGTTTGACATAGGCGGCTAGGGGAAAAACCTGAGAAAAGGGGGCGGATACGCTAGAATCTTGGGGTTGCACAGCCCGCTTCAAGCCGTCAACGCCAGCAAGCAGGTCTGCCGCACGCCCCCCAGCGCAGTCCGAAGCATTCTACGCCTTCCCGTTTTCTTACATTGCCGACCACGAGAGTCCAAATGAGTTTGTTTTCTGCCGTCGAGATGGCCCCGCGCGACCCGATCCTGGGCCTGAATGAAGCTTTCAATGCCGATACCCGCGCCACCAAGGTGAATCTGGGCGTTGGCGTGTACTTCACCGACGAAGGGAAGATTCCCCTGCTGCGTGCCGTGCAGGAAGCGGAAAAGGCGCGCCTGACGACCGCCACGCCGCGCGGCTACCTGCCGATCGAAGGCATCGCCGCCTATGACCAGGCCGTGCAGTCGCTGCTGTTCGGCAAGGAATCGCCGCTGATCACCGAAGGCCGCGTTGTGACGGCCCAGGCACTGGGCGGCACCGGCGCACTGAAGATCGGCGCCGACTTCCTGAAGCGCCTGTACCCGGCCTCCAAGGTCGCCATCAGCGACCCGAGCTGGGAAAACCATCGTGCCCTGTTCGAATCGGCCGGCTTCGAAGTGGTGAACTATGCCTACTACGACGCGCCCAGCCACGGCCTGAACTTCGCCGGCATGCTGGAATCGCTGAAGTCGTACGCGGCCAACACCATCGTCGTGCTGCACGCCTGCTGCCACAACCCGACCGGCGTCGACCTGTCGGCCGAGCAGTGGAAGCAAGTGGTCGCGGTGATCAAGGAACGCAACCTGATCCCGTTCCTGGACATGGCCTACCAAGGCTTTGCCGATGGCATCGACCCGGACGGCGCTGCCGTGCGCCTGTTTGCAGAGTCCGGCCTGCCCTTCTTCGTGTCGAGCTCGTTCTCGAAGAGCTTCTCGCTGTACGGCGAGCGCGTCGGCGCCCTGTCGATCGTCACCACCAGCAAGGAAGAAGCCCAGCGCGTGCTGTCGCAAGTCAAGCGCGTGATCCGCACCAACTACTCGAACCCGCCGACGCACGGCGGCACCGTGGTCGCCACCGTGCTGAACAGCCCCGAACTGCGCGCCATGTGGGAGCAGGAACTGGCCGAAATGCGCGACCGCATCAAGCTGATGCGCCACGCGCTGGTCGACAAGCTGGCCGCCAAGGGCGTGAAGACCGACTTCTCGTTCGTGAAGTCGCAGCGCGGCATGTTCTCGTACTCGGGCCTGACCTCGGCGCAAGTGGACCGCCTGCGCAACGAGCACGGCATCTACGCCGTCGGCACCGGCCGCATCTGCGTGGCCGCGCTGAACAGCCGTAATATCGACGCCGTGGTCGACGCGATCGCCGCAGTGCTGTAAACGCCGCAATGTCGGGTACTGTTGGCATGCCGACAGTCCTGGCACGGTGCGTGCAACAAAAAAAGGCAGCTACGGCTGCCTTTTTCTTTTGTCATGCCGTTTTGTCATGCGGAATTAAGGCCTTTGGGCTATTGTCTTTTCCCATTGCCGCCGTACCTTAGGGTATATGCTGCACGGCACGATCGTTTGGTTGCGTGCATAATCAGCACGCAAGTCCACGATAGTGCCCCTCCAGAAAGACGTCGTATTACCAGGCCAGACCGCCATGCTCTATCAACTGCATGAGTTCCAGCGTTCGATGCTGCACCCGCTGACCGCGTGGGCACAGGCGACCGCCAAGACTTTCACCAATCCCCTCAGCCCGTTGTCCCTGGTTCCCGGCGCACCCCGCCTGGCAGCCGGATATGAGCTCCTGTACAGGCTCGGCAAGGAATACGAGAAGCCAGCGTTTGACATCAGGTCGGTACGCTCGAATGGCCGCGACATCCCAATTGTCGAGCAGACCATTCTGGAAAAGCCGTTCTGCAAGCTGGTCCGCTTCAAGCGCTATGCCGACGATCCGGACACCATCAAGCTGCTGAAGGACGAGCCCGTGGTCCTGGTGGCCGCGCCGCTGTCGGGCCACCATGCCACGCTGCTGCGCGATACCGTGCGCACTTTGCTGCAGGACCACAAGGTCTATGTGACCGACTGGGTCGATGCCCGCATGGTGCCGGCTGAACATGGTCCGTTCCACCTGTCGGACTATATCCATTACATCCAGGAGTTCATCCGTCACATCGGCGCGGACAAGCTGCACGTCATTTCGGTGTGCCAGCCGACGGTACCCGTGCTGGCGGCGATCTCGCTGATGGCCTCGGCCGGCGAGAAGACGCCACGGACCATGACGATGATGGGTGGCCCGATCGATGCCCGCAAGAGCCCGACCGCGGTCAATTCGCTGGCGACCAACAAGTCGTACGAGTGGTTCGAGAACAATGTCATCTACACCGTTCCGGCCAACTACCCGGGCCATGGCCGCCGCGTCTATCCCGGCTTCCTGCAGCATGCCGGCTTCGTGGCGATGAATCCGGACCGTCACCTGTCGTCGCACTATGACTATTACCTGAGCCTGCTCCAGGGCGATGCCGACGACGCGGAAGCGCACGTGCGCTTCTACGATGAGTACAACGCCGTGCTCGACATGGCGGCCGAGTACTACCTCGACACGATCCGCGAAGTCTTCCAGGAATTCAGGCTGGCCAACGGCACCTGGGCCATCGACGGCGATCCGGTGCGCCCGCAGGACATCAAGGGCACCGCGCTGCTGACAGTGGAAGGCGAGCTCGACGACATCTCGGGCGCCGGCCAGACTGCCGCCGCGCACGATCTGTGTGCTGGCATCGCGGACGCGGACAAGCATCACCTGTCCGCGACCAAGTGCGGCCACTACGGGATTTTCTCCGGCCGCCGCTGGCGCGATGAGATCTATCCGCAGTTGCGCGACTTCATCCGCAAGTACCGGTAACCGGTACGCTGCCATGCAATAACGCCCGCAGTTGCGGGCGTTATTCATTTGAAGGCGCGCGGCGGACTCAGCGCCGCAGGTAGCTCAGCAGCATCTCCGTGTGCAGCTCGGCAAACCGCTCGTGCTCGTCCTGCGAGGCGACGTCACGGCCGATCACCGCGCTGATCGTGTAGCAGTTCGACAGCACGTAATAGCCCAGCGCCGAGATGGTCAGGTAGAACTGCGGGACATCGACGTTGTCGCGGAACAGCCCCTGCTGCTGGCCGCGACGGATGATGTCCGCCAGCACGTTGACGATCGGATTGACGAGTTGATGCAGGTGCGCCGACTTCTTCAGGTGGCGCGCCTCGTGCAGGTTTTCGCTGTTGACGAGCCGGATGAACTCGGGGTGCTGGTAGTACCAGTCCCAGACGAAGCGGGCCAGCGTGCGGACTGCCGCAACCGGGTCTTCGTCCGTGATGTGCAGCTGCTCCTCCGCAGCCCTGAACTCCGCGTACTGCTTCTCCAGCACGGCAAGGAAGAGCCCTTCCTTGCTGCCGTAGTAGTAATACAGCATGCGCTCGTTGGTCTCGGCGCGGCGCGCGATCTGGTCGACGCGGGCGCCGGCCAGGCCGCCCTTGGCAAATTCCTCCGTGGCCGCCGCCAGGATGCGGCGGCGCGTGCCCTCTGGGTCCCGTTTGGTTCTGGTCTCGTTTGACATGGGGTAAGGGTCGATGTTTGCGCGGATTATGGCACAGCCGTGCGCGCTTCTGGCCGGCTGGCCGTCGCGCATGATGGCCGGTTTTGCCCGATCGCGAAATCGGGGATAATCCGTGCGGCGCATGGCCCGCAGAGGCCGGCGCGCGATTCCGCCGGCAGCCCGCCGTCGCCGCGAACGTTTCCCCTTCCCGCCATTCTTGCTGTTGTCGTGAGTTCCTCCCACACCCTCGCAGACCGCCTCGAGGCGCTGCTGCCGCAAACCCAGTGCACCAAGTGCGGCTTCAACGGTTGCCGTCCGTACGCCGAAGCCATGGCCAGCGGCGAAGCCGCCAGCAACCGCTGCCCGCCCGGCGGCGCGGAGGGAATCCGACGCCTGTCCGCGCTGCTCGGCACCGAGCCGCTGCCGCTCGACCCGGAACGCGGCGCCGAGCAGCCTCGCGCCGTGGCGCGCATCGACGAAAGCCTGTGCATCGGCTGCACGCTGTGCATCCAGGCCTGCCCGGTCGACGCCATCGCCGGCGCCGCCAAGCAGATGCACACCATCATTCCGGAACTCTGCACCGGTTGCGATCTCTGCGTGCCGCCCTGCCCGGTCGACTGCATCGACATGGTGCCCGTCACCGGCCAGCGCACCGGCTGGGACGCCTGGACGCAGGAACAGGCCGATGCCGCCCATGCACGCTACGTCGCGCGCAAGCAGCGGCTGGTGCGCGAGCGCGAGGAGAACGACGCCCGCCTCGCCGCCAAGGCCGCCGCCAAGCTGCAGGCATTGCAGGCCGAAGCTGCCCAGTCGGACACCGAGCGCGCGGCGCAGGAACGCAAGCGCGCCATCATCCAGGCGGCGATCGAACGGGCGCGCCAGAAGCAGCACGCCGCCGCCCGGCCCGGCAAGGACATCGCCCCGGACAACGACAACAACACCAGTCCAGCAAAACCATGAACGCAGCCAAGTCCCGTGCGCTGTTCGAGACCCTGCGCGAGGTCAACCCGGCTCCGGCCACCGAGCTGGAATACAGTTCTCCGTTCGAGCTGCTGATCGCCGTGCTGCTGTCGGCGCAGGCCACGGATATCGGCGTCAACAAGGCCACCCGCAGGCTGTATCCGGTGGCGCATACCCCGCAGCAGATGCTCGACCTCGGCGAGGAAGGACTGATCGGGTATATCAAAACCATCGGCCTCTACAAGACCAAGGCGAAGCATGTGATCGAGACCTGCCGCATCCTGGTCGAGCGGCACGGCGGCAAGGTGCCGCAGGACCGCGCCGCACTGGAGGCGCTGCCCGGCGTCGGCCGCAAGACCGCCAACGTGGTGCTCAACACCGCGTTCGGCGAGCCGACCATTGCCGTCGACACGCATATCTTCCGCGTGGCCAACCGGACCGGGCTGGCCCCGGGCAAGAACGTGCAGATCGTCGAGGACAAGCTGCTCAAGGTGGTGCCCAGGGAGTTCCTGCACGATGCCCATCACTGGCTGATCCTGCATGGCCGCTACGTGTGCAAGGCGCGCAAGCCCGAGTGCTGGCACTGCGTGATCGAACCCTTGTGCGAGTTCCGCGACAAGACCGAGGCCCCGCGGGGCTAAGCGTCGCCGCCCAAAGCAAAAGACCCGCCAAGGCGGGTCTTATTCATGGCGGGCGAGGCGTACCGTCTTACACCACGCGGCAGGCTTCGTCGAACGACAGGCGCGGCAGGCGCGGGAACAGCTTGTCGCTTTCGCCGTAGCCCAGGTTGCACAGGAAGTTGACTTCCCACTTGCCGTCGGGGAAGAACGTAGCGTTGATCTTGTCGGCATCGAAGCCGCCCATCGGGCCGCAGTCCAGGCCCATGGCGCGCGCGGCCAGGATGAAGTAGCCGCCTTGCAGCGAGCTGTTCATGAGCGCATCGCGGGCGATCTTGGCGTCGTTGCCGGCATACCACGAGCGGGCATCGGCATGCGGGAACAGCTTGGGCAGCTGGTCGTGGAAGGCCTTGTCGAAAGCGATGATGGCCGTGACGGGCGCGGAACGGGTCTTGTCGACGTTGCCGGGGGACATGCACTCGACCAGGCGGGCCTTCTCGGCGGCGCTCTTGACGAAAACGATGCGCGCCGGGCAGGTGTTGGCCGCAGTCGGGCCGAACTTCATGGCTTCATAGACCTGGTGCAGCACGGCGTCATCCACGTGACGATCCTGCCACACGTTGTGCGTGCGGGCTTCGGTGAACAATTGGGCCAGGGCTGCCTGATCGATCTGGGACATGCGCTCGTTCCTGTACATTGTGTGAAAGAGAAGCGCGAATTGTACCCAAGCGCCGGACTACGCTAGTGCAGCCGCTTTGATCAGGGAATTCAATTCTCTTGCATCTTCGGCGCTGCGCTGGCACGACGGGTCAGCCACAGCACGCCGGCCAGGATAAGGCCGCCGCCCACCGCTTGCGCGCCACTGATATGTTCACCAAGCAACGCCGCGGCCAGCACCACCGTGACGACCGGCTCCAGCGTGGACAGCATCGACGCCTGCGCCGCGCCAAGGCGCTGGAGCCCGGCAAAGAAGGTGAGGATGGCCAGCACCGTGGACAGCAGGGCAATGCCGAGCATGGCCAGCCACCCCCCCGCCGTCGCGGGAAACTGCGGTGGCACGCCGGCGCCAAGGCGCAGCACGCTGATCGAGCCGTAGACCAGTGCCGCCGCGGTGCAGATCACCGTAGTGGTGGCGATCGCATTGACGCCTGCCGTCACGCGCGCGCCAACAATGATGTAGACCGAGTAGATCACGGCGGCGGCCAGCCCGAGCGCAATGCCAAGCGGACTGCCCTCCCCGCCCCCGACGGTGAGCCCCGCGCCAGCCGAGCACAATACCAGCGCGATGACCGCGGCGGTCGTCAGGCGTTCCTTGAGGAAAATGGCCGCCAGGATCGTGACGAAGAGCGGATACAGGTACAGCAGCAATGCCACCAGGCTCGCCTGCGCATGGTTGAGTGCACTGAAAAAGCAGAAGGACTGGCCCACATAGCCGATGCCGCCCATGGCCGCCAGCGCCAGCACGCGCCGCCACGACGGCAGCCGGATGCCGCGCCCGCGCATCACGAACGCCAGCGCCACGGCGGCCAGCGTGAAGCGCACGGTCAGCAGGCCATAGACATCGGCACCCGCCTCATAGGCGAACCGGGCGAAGATCGCCATCGCACCGAAGGCACTCGCGGACAGCGCGATCAGCAGCACGCCCACGAACTTTTCGCGGGCGCGTTCAGAGACAGCTGACGTGGAAACGGACATGGAGAACGTCGGACGGCGGCCCGATTGGCCAATCCCGCATTCTAATGGCGCCGGCGCCACCGGCAGCGCGGCCGCGAGTGCTCGTTTACAATGACGCCACCATGTTTAATCCCTCCCGTGAAGAAGTCCGCCGATTCTTCTGCGATGCCTGGCAGAAGCAGCTTTCCGGCGGCGTCCTGACCCCGCTGGAAGCCATTGCCGTCGACTGGATCGGCGAGCACCCGGAATACCAGGCGCTGCTGACCGATACCGAAGGCGCGCTGGCGCAGGACTTTACGCCCGAAATGGGCCAGACCAACCCGTTCCTCCACCTGGCCATGCACCTGTCGATTTCGGAGCAGGTCTCCATCGACCAGCCTCCGGGCATCCGCCAGGCCTACGAAACGCTGACACAGCGCCTGGACTCGCCGCACGAAGCCCAGCACCAGGTCATGGAATGCCTGGGCGAGATGCTATGGCAGGCACAACGGACCGGCCTTCCGCCGGATGGTGTGCAATACGTCGAAAACGTTCGGCGCCGCGCGTCGCGCTGATCGACGCCGCTACGCCAGAAGACCGAGACGGCGCCCCTGCGTACAATTCGTCACAACCGCCAGCGGGTACCGTGGTAGGCTTGCCCGCATTGCCATCCGCCTGCGCCGAAGTCCGGCCGGACTCGGCGCTTCCCCGATATGCCCGAGACGTCTCAGCCCGCACAGGGCCAGCGCGCCCATGGAGCCGGCGCGAAGTGGAAATGGTTTTGCCTGCTGCTGGCTTCCACCCTGCCCCTGTCAGGCCACGCCGCGGTCTCGATGCTGCAGCCGCCCCGCGTCATCGACGGCGCCCGGCCGCTCGCACTGACGCTGCTGATCCGCGCCGAGACCGGAACGCGCCGGTACCAAATACCCGACACGCTTGAAGTCACCGCCTCCGGCGATCTCCAGGCGCCGGTGAAACTCATCCTGCGGCGAGAGCAACCGGGCCCTGCCATCGTTTCCCTGCGCAAGGGGGAAAACCGGACCATCCGCTATGCCGCCGACCTGCCGCCCGGCTTGCGCGGCACGATTCGCCTGGACGCCACAGGCATCGACGCCGCGCCGGTACTCGTCACGCTGAACCAGCAGGCAACGTCCGGCCAGCCGGCCGCGACGCCGCTGGCAGCCGCCGCCTCCGCGCCCGCGCATGAAGCCGGGGCCGCCGACAACACGCCGGCGCCGGTAGTACCCGTCGCCTCGGCCGCTCAGCCAGCCCCGGTTCCGGCCGACCTGCGTGACAGCGCGCGCCTGTCTTTCAATGACCCGATGTACTTCATCGCCGGCGCGCACGATGGCGGCAATGCCAAATTTCAGCTCAGCTTCAAGTACCGCATCCTGGAAGGCAAGGATCCGGCCTCGCGGCGCCTGATCGACAACCTCTACTTCGCCTACACGCAGTTCTCGTTGTGGGACCTGTCGCAGGATTCCAAGCCGTTCCGCGACACCAACTACCGGCCGAGCTTCTATTACTACCTGTCCGACACGGGCGTGCATAACCCGGCCATCAGCCGCCTGTCGCTGGCCACCGGGCTGGAGCACGAGTCCAACGGCCGCAACGGCGACGACTCGCGCAGCATCAATACCGTTTTCTTCAAGCCGACGTTCTATTTCGGCGACCAGAACAACTGGCACTGGCGCGTCGCGCCCAAGCTGTACGCCTACCTGGAGAAGAACGACAACCCCGACATCGCGCATTACCGCGGCTACATGGACCTGGACCTGGCCTATGGCAAGGCTGATTCGTGGGAGTTTGCCGCCACGGTGCGCAAAGGCACGCGCAGCTGGTACGGCAGCGTCGACGCGCGGGTGACCTATCCGCTGGCGCGGCTCATACCGGGCACCGCCGGATACCTGATGGCCGGCTATTTCGCCGGCTATGGCGAAAGCCTGCTCGACTACAACCAGAAGGTGCCCTGGCAGTTCCGGCTGGGATACGCGCTGTCGCGCTAGCCGGCGAGCGGCTTGCCTTGCGCCTTCAGGCGCGCGTTTGCCACCGCCGCCGCGAACTGGCCATGGCCGTGCCAGCCGGTGGCCCGGCCGAGCTTCTTTCCGTTCCGGTAGAACATGAAGACCGGAATGCCATGCAGGCCGAAACGCCGGCCGAGCTCCGGGTGCGCATAGACATTGGCATGCAGCCAGTGCAGGTCCAGGGCGCGGATCGGCCCGGGGTTGGAGAGCATGGCCTGCTTCGCCATTTCGCAGTTGAAACAGTCCACGCCCCAGAAGAACACGCACACCAGCTTGTCGCCCGCCGCGGCGATGGCGGCATCGATCGAGGCCTCGTCCACCGCTTGCATGCCGAATGCATCAAAGGCGCGATGGTCCAGGTGCGCTTCGGATGATGGCGTGGTACCGGGTGCTGCGTCGCTCATGGCTTGCCTCCGTGAATGGCAAGACGCCCCGGGGCCAGACTGGCGCCGGGGCGTCGAGGATGGTATCGGCGGGAGCGACCGCTCGGCCGCACCCGCGATCCCTGCCTACTTGGGTGCCGAAACCGTCACCAGCGCCGGACGGAGCACGCGGTCGGCAATCATATAGCCGCGTTGCAGCACCGTCACGACGGTGTTGGCATCCTGCTCGGACGGCACCATCGAGATAGCCTGGTGGCGGTGCGGGTCGAACTTGTCGCCGACCGGGTTCAGTTCCACGATCTTGCCGCGCTCGAAGGCAGCGGCCAGTTGGCGCGCGGTCAGTTCGACGCCCTCGCGCAACTTGGCGATATCGCCCGAACCGTCCGCCAGCGCAGCCTGCAGGCTGTCCATCACGGGCAGCAGGTTGTCGGCAAAATTCTCGATGGCGAACTTGTGCGCCTTGGACACGTCCTCCTGCGCGCGGCGGCGGATGTTCTCGCTTTCCGCCACGGAGCGCACATACATGTCGTAGTGCTCGCGCGCCTTGGCTTCCAGCGCGGCAAGCTGTGCCGCCACATCGTCCACGGCGGCAGTCTCTGGCGCGGCGGCCGCGGCGTTGATGACCTCTTCGGCGGCGGACTCAGGCGTCGGGGTGGATGGCGTCTGCTTCTGTTCTTCCATGTCGATCCGTATCAATGCATTGTCGCGGCCGTCCGGTGCAGGCCGCGGTGGGTAAATCGGCGTGTGTCCCGCTGATCTGGTGGCAACCCGACTTTTTTCAAGGGTGGTTGCAAAGAGACCCCGAAACACACCGTTACAAACGCCCCCCTTGTGCAATTGAACGCTTATTGCTTTGTTGCACTGCACTCACTAACATTCTTATCAAGAAAAATGACAAAAATAACGGGGGTCTGGAGTTGGATCACATTTGTGCCTCTCCCGAAAGGTTGGCCATGCACAAGCTTCCCGTCGTGACGCTCTGCCTGCTTGCCGCGCTGTCATTCATGACAGTCTTCATCTGCCTGTCCGGCGCGCTGACTCCGCGCGATACGGAGTATGGCAGCGGCAAGGCCGTGTTCAAGCATTACCTCGTCCACTACATCGGCGTCAATCCGTAGCACGCCGCTGCCTGACGCTGATCCTTCAACGCGGCCGTACCGGCGCTTGCCGGAACGGCCGCGTTGTCGCGTTCAGCGCCTGAAATCATCAATGCGCCGCCGGTCCTTTTTGGTGGGACGGCCCTGCAACTGCGACGACGGTTCCGGCTGGAAACGCCGCTGCTCCGCTTCGGTTTGACGACGAGCCTGGCTGGCCTCGGTTTCCGCATAGAGCGTCTGTGCCACTGGCGCCGGACCGCGCGCCTGCGCAATGCCCTTCACCATCACTTCCCAGCGCTGCTGATGGGCTTCGAGCACCACCATGTCGCCCGGCCGGACTTCGCGGGAATTCTTGCATGGCTGGCCGTTGACCGTGACCTTGCCCCGCTCGACGGCCTCTGCCGCAAGCGAGCGGGTCTTGAAGAAGCGTGCGCACCAGAGCCATTTGTCGATACGCAGGCGCGCGTCGGGCTCGAAACTGACGTTCATGCTGCCGCTCCACGGGTCTGCGCGCGACTGCGGCGCGCTTCCAGTTCATGCGGATGCGGCGCGTTCAGCGGCCAGCCCTGCAGGTGCTGCAAGGCAATCTCCGCCAGCGCCGCGATCCAGGCCTGGGCATCGTTCATGCACGGGATGAAGTGGAACTGCTTGCCGCCCGCCACCATGAACTCGGTCTGGCCTTCCATGGCAATCTCTTCCAGCGTCTCGATGCAGTCGGCGGGAAAGCCCGGGCAGAAGACATCGACCCGCCCCGCGCCGACCTTGCCCAGTTCCGCCAGCGTCGGCGCCGTATAGGGCTGGAGCCATTCGGCCTTGCCAAAACGAGACTGGAACGTCACCTGATACTGACCCGGCTGGAGACCCAGCGCGTCGCCGAGAAGGCGCCCCGTCTTGAGGCATTCGCAGTGATAGGGATCGCCCAGTTCCAGCGTCCGGCGCGGCACGCCGTGGAAGGACAGGATCAGCTTGTCGCCGTGCGCGAAATCCGGCATGCCATGCTGGGCCCAGTACGCCCCGACCTGCTGGTGCAGCGCCGCAATATAGGCGGGATGGTCATGGAAATGCTTCACGAAGCGAAGTTCAGGCTGGTTGCGCCACTGGCCGAGCACCCGGAATACCTCGTCGAACGCGGTGGCCGTGGTGGTGCCGGAGTATTGCGGATACATCGGCAGCACCAGCACCTGCTCCGTGCCCTGGCGGCGCAGCGCCTCCAGCACGGATTCGACCGACGGATTGCCATAGCGCATCGCGCAGGCGACCGTGACCTCGTAGCCCTGCTGGTTGAGCAGGCGCTGCAGCGCGTGCGCCTGGCGTTCGCTGTATACGAGTAGCGGCGACCCGGTCATATGCGCCTCGCGCAGCCAGATCGACTCGTACTTGAGGGCCGAGGCGCGCGAGCGCAGCGGCACGATCACCCCATGCAGCAGCGGCAGCCAGGCCAGGCGCGGGATCTCGACCACGCGCGGATCGGAAAGGAACTCCTTCAGGTAGCGCCCCACCGCCTTGGGGGTCGGTGCGTCGGGCGTGCCCAGGTTGACCAGCAGGATGGCCGTGCGCGGCGCCTGGCCGTGCTGATAGACCGGTTCGGGAGAAAACGTCATGTCGCTTCCGATAGGGCCGGGCGGCAGGATGCCGCCGGGCTGTGGAAATGGGGACGCAGACTGTGTGACCCGCTGGACGGGTCCTAGTTCTGGCTCAGTGCGCTCGACAGCAGCCGTGCCGTGATGTCGACAATCGGGATGACCCGCTCATAGGCCATGCGGGTCGGGCCGATCACCCCCAGCGTGCCGACGATCTGGCCATCCACCTCGTATGGCGCGGTGATCACGGCCATGTCCTCGAGCGGCACCAGCTGGCTTTCGCCGCCGATGAAAATCTGCACGCCCTGCGCATGGCTTGACACGTCCAGCAGCTGGAGCAGGCTGGTCTTGTGCTCGAACACGTCGAACAGCCGGCGCAGCTTGTCCATGCTCGACGACAGGTCTTCCACCTCCAGCAGCTTGCGCTCGCCGCTGATGTAGACGTGGTCGTCCTCTTCTTCCATGGCGCTGCTGCCCGCCTCGACCGCCGCCTGCATCAGTTGCGACATGTCGCGCCGCAGGTCGCGCAGTTCCACGCGCAGGTGGTCGCGCACGGCGTCGAAGCTCATGCCCGCGTAATGCGCGTTGAAGAAATTCGCCGCTTCAATGAGCTGGGCGGGGGTGTACGGCAGTTCCGTCTGGATGATCCGGTTCTGCACGTCGCCCTCAGGGCTGACGATGATCAGCAGGATGCGCTTGTCCGACAGCCGCATGAATTCGATCTGACGGAACGACTGCGCGCGCCGCGGTGTCATGATCACGCCGGCAAAGTGCGAGAGGTTTGACAAGGTTCGCGCGGCCGCCGTGATCACGCGCTGCGGGCCGAGCTGCTGCTGACCGCCGAGCTGGCCCTGGATCTGGCCGGCCAGCTCCGTCATCTCCATGCCGCCGCGCTCGATCGGCTTGACGGTCAGCATGGTATCGACGAACAGGCGATACCCGCGCGGCGTGGGGATCCGTCCCGCGGAAGTATGCGGGCTTGAGATAAAGCCCATTTCCTCCAGATCGGACATCACATTGCGGATGGTGGCCGGCGACAGGTCCAACCCGGAATACCTGGACAGGGTCCGGGAGCCGACCGGCTGCCCTTCGGCAATGTAGCGCTCAATCAGGGTCTTGAGCAGCGTTTTCGAACGTTCATCCATGATGCCCCGATTTTACGCAAGTTTTACCGCTTCGGGCGCCTGGCCGGCCCCCGCCACATGGCGCGTCCGCCCCATGCTGGCAACGGTCACGGCGGTATGGTCTAATCCCCGCATGTCTGCCCCCCCCAAAACCAGCGCCTTGCGCACCCCGTTCAAGACCGTGGCCCTCGTGGGCCGGTACTCGACTGCCGGCATCGAAGGCCCGCTGGAGGAGCTCGCGTCCTACATCCTGCGCAATGGCCAGGATGTGGTGTTCGAACGCGAGACCGCGCAGGCCACCGGGCTGACCGGCTATCCCGCACTGACCGCCGAGGAAATCGGCCGGGAGGCGGACGTCGCCGTGGTGCTGGGCGGCGACGGCACGCTGCTCGGGCTTGCCCGCCAGCTTGCCGGACACAACGTGCCGCTGATCGGCGTCAACCACGGCCGGCTCGGCTTCATGACGGATATCCCGCTCGAAGACGTGCAGACGGTGCTGCCGGACATGCTCGAAGGCCGCTACGAGGCCGAGACCCGGCTGCTGCTGGAATCCAGCGTCGTGCGCGACGACAGCCGCATCTTCTCCGCGCTGGCCCTGAACGACGTGGTGGTCAACCGTTCGGGCATTTCCGGCATGGTCGAACTGGCCGTGTCGGTGGACGGCTACTTCATGTACAACCAGCGGTCGGACGGCCTGATCGTGTCGACCGCCACCGGTTCGACCGCCTACGCGCTGTCCGCCGGCGGACCGATCCTCCACCCGACGCTGTCAGGCCTGGTGCTGGTGCCAATCGCCCCGCACTCGCTGTCCAACCGGCCCATCGTGCTGCCGCACGATGCCGAGGTGACCATCGAGGTGGCGACCGCGCGCGACGCCAGCGTCAACTTCGACATGCAGTCGCTCACGTCGCTGCTGCCGGGCGACCGCATCGTCGTGCGGCGCTCGAAGAAGACCATCCAGCTGCTGCACCCGGTGGGCTACAACTACTACGCCACGCTGCGCAAGAAGCTGCACTGGCACGAGTACCCGACCGAGGACAACCGCCTCTGAGCGACTGAATCCGGCTGAATCCGGCTGAATCCGGCTGAATCCGGCTAAATCCGGCTCAAACCGTCCGCACCGACCCAACCCTTTCACCGCCACGATGCTGCGCAGCCTGTCCATCCGCGATTTCGTCATCGTCGATACGCTCGACCTCGATTTCCAGTCCGGCTTCACGGTCTTCACCGGCGAAACCGGCGCCGGCAAATCGATCCTGATCGACGCGCTGGCGCTGGTGCTGGGCGAACGCGCCGATGCCGGCATCGTGCGCGAAGGCGCCACGCGCGCCAGCATCAGCGCCACCTTCTCGACGCACGTGGCCCTCGACGCCTGGCTCGACGAGCAAGAACTGGGCGGCGAGGACGACGGCGGCATGCGGACCGTGCTGCTGCGGCGCACGGTCGACGCCGGTGGTCGCAGCAAGGCCTTCATCAACGGCGCCGCCGCGACGCTGGCCCAGTTGCGCGAGGTCGGCGACCAGCTGGTCGATATCCATGGCCAGCATGCCCACCAGCTGCTGCTGCGCCCCGACGCCCAGCGCCTGCTGTTCGACGCCCATGCCGGGCTGACCCAGCAGGCCGGCGCGGTAGCCGAGTCCTGGCGCGCGTGGCGCGCCTGCGTGCGCCAGCGCGAGGCGGTCGAGCACCAGTCGCGCGAAATGCAGCTCGAACGCGAGCGGCTCGAATGGCAGGTCGGCGAACTCGACAAGCTCGCGCCGCAGCCCGGTGAATGGGAAGAGATCCAGGCGGAGTACAACCGCCTGTCCCACGCAGCGGGCCTGATCGATGGCAGCCGCGCCGCGCTCGATGCCCTGTCCGAAGCCGACGGCTCGGTCCTGTCGGCGCTCAATGCCATCGTGCACCGGGTTCAGCAGCTTGCCGACGTCGATCCGGCGCTGCGCGACGTGCTCGCCGCGCTGGAGCCCGCGCAGTTGCAGGCCGAGGAAGCGGCGCATTCGCTCATGCGCTATGTCGACCGCCTCGAACTCGACCCTGAACGGCTCGAAGCCGTCAGCGACCGCATGCAGGCGCTGCATGCCACGGCGCGCAAGTACCGCCTGCCGCCCGAGCAGCTGGCCGATGAACTGCTGGCGCGCCGCCAGCAGCTCGACGACCTGCAGTCGGCGCAGGACATCAACAAGGTGCTCGCGCGCGAGGCGGCCGCCAAGGCGGCCTACCTGACGCTGGCCCAGCACTTGAGCCTGGCCCGCAAGGAAGCGGCCAAGGCCCTGTCCACGGCCGTTACCGACGCCATGCAGGGCCTGTCGATGGCGGGCGGCAGCTTCGTCGCCGCACTTAATCCACTGGAGGAAGGCCAGAGCTATGGCCTGGAGCAGGTCGAATTCCTGGTCGCCGGCCACGCCGGCGTCAGCGCCCGGCCGCTGGCCCGCGTCGCCTCCGGCGGCGAACTGGCACGCATCAGCCTCGCGATCTCGGTCATCACCAGCGAAGCATCGCCCACGCCCACGCTGATCTTCGACGAAGTCGACACCGGCATTGGCGGCGCGGTGGCCGAAGTGGTCGGCCGGCGCCTCCAGGAACTCGGGCGCGCGCGCCAGGTCCTGTGCGTAACGCACCTGCCGCAGGTCGCCGCGCAGGCCGGGCAGCATCTGCTGGTCAGCAAGGAAACCACGGGCGACGGGTCCGTGTCGATCACGCGCTCGCGTATCCGCGCGCTCGACGCCGCCGGCCGCGTGGTGGAAACCGCCCGCATGCTCGGTGGCGCGACGGTGACCGCCACCACGCTCCAGCACGCCGAGGAAATGCTCGCGCAAGGCGCGCGCGCGAGCAGCGGCAAGGAAGGCCGGCGCTCGCGGCGCAGCGCCGGCTGAACCAGCCAGCGCCCGAGGCTGCTGGCAATCGCCGTCGCCAACTATTCACGTATTCACAGGAGCAAACCATGACCCGCCCTCTGCCGTCCGCCGGTCGCCGGCGTGCCTTCGTGCCGGTGTTCGCCGCGGGGGCGGTCGCCATCGCGGCACTCTTGGCGCTGACCGGCTGCCAGGCCCAGCCCAAGGCATCGCAACCTCCGCGCGGCGCGATTTCGGCGGATCGGGTGGTCGGCGACATCATGGTCCGCTTCACGGCGCCCGACGTGAATGTCTCCGAGGAAGCCGGCAAGCTGCTCGACACCATCGAAGGGCCGATCCGCTTCGTGGTCAAGCGGCCCCTGTCCGGCGGCGTGTGGCTGGTGACGGCCATCAGTGCGTCGCCGGATGCCACCATGGACCAGGCCCTGGCGACGTTGCGTGCGGCACCGCGCATCGGCTCGGCCGAGCCTGACCGTATGCTCAAGCCCAACCACACCATGCCAGTCAGCCGCGACATGCCGGCGAGCTGAGCGGCCGAAGCATCGTCCGGGGCAAGCCTTCATCGAACTTGCAGAATCCGAACGGATCGTATTCGCTACATAGCACTGTCCCGGGGGCGGGGGGGGCGGGGGCCCCCCCCCCCCGGGGCCCCCCGGGGGGGGGAAGGCCCCCCCCGGGCCCCCCGGTTTCCGGCGCCCCCCC